>JAWOJA010000067.1:0-94258 GCA_046484345.1 Kiritimatiellia bacterium | reverse complement strand
GGGATATCGCCGGTTTTCTAGGCATGGGAACGGGCTCCGCCGTTTGCCGCCAGGTGAAACGGCTCAGAGACCGGCGCGAACAGGATTCAAGGCTAAATGCTCAAATTGAAGAGGCCGAAGAGGCTATTGAAAAGAGCAAACAGCAGCACGGGAAGTCATAAATATCAATTGTCAAGGGCTGACCCCAATTGACAGGGCTGACCCCAATTGACTCCATCCATTCTGCCGACGAACCGCTATCGCCGCAAAACGCGAAGTAGTCCCTATGTGGGCTTCGCGATCAGAAAGCCTCACCCCAGCAGGATGCGGATAACGTCCGCGGCCGAATAATCGGGATGCTCCGGGGTGCAAAAGCGGCCGATGTTGGCAAACGTGTCGCCCAGGGTCAGAATGCGCGGCTCAAGTCCGCCGCCGGGCAGTCGCTGCGCCAGCCCGATGTTGGCCATCAGCCCGTTGCAGACGCATTTGCGGCCGACAAGATCTTCCGCCTTGCCGCCCTTGGCCAGATAGCTCGCCTCCGGTTCCGCCGGACAGCGGTAACCCACGGTGCCATCATCCCGGCGGTAGGCTTCGCGCAGATAGCCCAGGTCGCAGATCCGCCGGCGCGCGCGGTAAACAGCCTCTTCGGAAAGCGTGCCGTCCAACTGCGCAACCTTGAAGGGGAAGCCGGTCGGAGAGGCCACGGGATCGGTGAACACCCGGCCATCGCCCGAAAGGGCCTTGCGCACCAGTTCCAAGCGGGTTTCGGGCGGCAGGCCCGAATCCACGCACAAGGCAAAAGCGGTTCCGACCTGCACCCCCGCGGCCCCTTCGGCCAGGGCCGCGCGCAACTGCTCCGGCGAGTCGTAGGAGCCGGCCAGCCAGAAGGGCAGGCCCAGCTTGCGCATGACGGCCATATCCACCTTGTCGCGGGGCCCGTAAATCGGCTGGCCGTCGGCTGTCAGTTGCATCGCTCCGCGCGGCGGGGCATTGTGGCCGCCCGCCACGGGCGCCTCCACGATGAAACCGTCCACGCGGCCGGTGGCCTTCCGCAGGAATATCGTGGCCAAGGCGTCGGAGGAGATGATCGGCAGGAAGTCGGGCCGGCGGAGGGGCGGCAGCGCCACGCCCTCTTCCTGGTAGATGGACGGATCAAAGACGGCGTGCACTTCCGTGTCCGCCTGGGCGCCCAGCACGCGAATCGTGTAGGAGGCGGGTTTATGATTCGCCAGGGCATCGAGAACGCCCGGGATTTCGACGGCAATGCCCGCCCCCACGATGACAACCGCCGCGCCCGCCAGCATGGCGCCATAAATGGAGGGCAAATGGGGCAACTGGATCTTCTCCAGATAATTGATGCCGATCGGATTGGAGTGCCCTTCGCGGGCCAGGAAAAGCTCCACGAAATTCGAAACGATGCACAGCTCCTCAAGCGCGCGGGGCCCCTTGATGGCGTGCATGCCGATCGACTTGTAGGGCTCGCCCTCTTTGCGGCCCTCGGGGACGAAAAGCGCGTCCAGGACCCGCTGGGCCATTTTCGGGAAGGTGAACTGGCTCAAGGCCCGGCGGATATGGCCCCCGGGATCGCCATCCTGAAGCCGCCGCGCCAGCGCCAGGTCGAGAGCGGTGCCGGACACCACGCCCAGTTGCCCAAGCTTGGAAACGGTTTGCGCCAGGCGCCAATTGGAAACGCCGACGCCCATGCCTCCTTGGATGATTTTTGGAAGACTGATATGCATAGAAAAGAAATCATAACAGATAACCGCCGGGCAATCCAGCATATCCTGAACAAAGGTTTTCGGCTCCCGACGGGTCGGCCCCCCGCCCGGTTCATAAAATCAACTTTGCATGGCTAGTCCATTCCGATAAGCTCCTAAAAACAGGAATCTTGCCATTACTATTCCGCTCAACCGACTTTCCATTCCGTTGCTGCCCGCCCGCCCCATCCACGGCGGCCAAGCGGGCATCGTTCAACGCTCGTTCAAGTACGGCTCGGCCGATTTCACCCGCTTGTACCGCGACGAACCCCTCGCCCTGACCGTCACCATCAACTCCCCCGATGCGGCCAACCCCCTGGTCACCCTCCACACCGATATCGGGGCCCCCGAACCGGGCGCCTGGCGGGAAATTCCCTTCGAATCGGAGGACCAAAAATCCTTCACACTCAAGCTGACCGTCCCCTCCTGCGGCCTGTTCCGTTACCGCGTGAAATATTCGCTGAACGGCGGCGCGAAATGGTTCTGGGACCGCGTGCCCCATTCCTACGTCCTGGTGGACCCGCCGTCCCTGCGGACCGTGCGCTTCTACACCCTGATCCCCAGCGCCTCGGGAACCATCACCGACTGGACCGCCCTGCTGCCCGGCCTCAAGGCGATGGGCTTCGACACCCTGCACCTGCTCCCGATCACCCCCATGGGCGCCTCCCAGAGCCCCTACGCCGCGCGCGACCTCTTCGGCGTCGACGACCGCTACCGCGACCCGGCCAAACCCGGGAGCGCGCTGGACCAGCTTGAAGATTTCGTCGTGGAATGCCGCCGGACCGGCATCCGGCTCTGCTTTGACTTGGTGCTGAACCACATCTCCTCGGATAGCGACATGGTGAACGCCTGCCCCGACTGGATCGTGCCGGACGACGCCCAACCCGACGGCTTCAAGCGCGCGGGGTGCTGGCACCAGCAAAAATGGATAAGCTGGGAGGACCTGGTCGCCATCCATTACGATCATCCCATTGCCCATGTCCGGCGCGGCCTCTGGGACTACATGAAGCAGTACGCCCTGTTCTGGTCCAACTATGCCGCCTACACCGGCGGCATGGTGCGGTTCGACAACCTGCACAGCAGCCGCGGCGCCTTCATTGCCGAACTGAGCGCCGCCATCCGCCAACAGCACCCCGACCTGGCCATCCTGGGCGAATACTTCACCGACGAGCTGACCCTTGAGAAAACCGTCCCCGAATGGGGTATCAACCTCCTGCTGGCCAACAGCTGGGAGCATCCCTTCGGGCCGGCGCTGCGCCATTACATCGAGTACCTGCACAAGGTGGGCGGCCGGCTCCGCCACCTCTGCTCCGTCACCACCCACGACACCGGCGTTCCGGCCCAGCTCTTCGGGGCGGACCGCTCGGTCGTCCCGCGCTACGCCATCTGCGCCCTGTTCACCACCGGCCAGACGGGGCTGACGCAGGGCGCGGAGGCGGGCGTCGCCGAGCGTGTGCCTTTTATAGGACCACCTTACCGGCTCGATCTCACCGCCGGGCCGGACTTCCGCCCCGCCGTGGCCGCCATCAACGCGCTGCTGGCGGAGCACCCCGTGCTGCGCGAAGCGGGCAACCTGGCTTTTGTGGACAACGGCCATCCCGCCGTTCTGGGGGCCTGCCGCAAACCGAGGCAGGGCGGCGGGAACAGCTTCCTGTTGCTCGCGAACCTGGACATCCACGGGGTCCAGCACATCGGCCTGGACCTGGCGGCGCGGGGCTTGCCCGTCCCCTGCGTGCTCGAGGACCAATTCAGCGGGGAACGCCTGGACCTTCAGGGCCACACGCTTCAGCTCTCGCTGCCCCCCTGCGGCATCAAGGCGTTTTTGATCCGGCCGGTCTAAGCGGAGGCGGTCCACCTGCCGCTGAAGCATCGCCTTTTCTTTCTCCGCCCGCGCCCGACCCAGGCCACGGCCCGAGTCTTTGGCGCTCGGCTTATTTGGCGGAAGGTCGAAACCCATCCGCAGCGCAAGTGACGAAGGAACGCAGCGCGAAGGATGGTGGCGAGACTAGGATTCGAACCTAGGAAGGCAAAGCCAGCAGATTTACAGTCTGCCCCGGTTGACCACTTCGGTATCTCGCCAAAAAGATCATCAGAAAAGAGGCGTCATCCTATAAAAAGAAGAAGCCGTTTGTCAATTTGCATTTCAAACCGGCAGGGCAAACGCATCAAATAACCGTTCAACCGGCCAAAACTGGCATGGTTCTTGATCGGGCGGGTCGGCCGGGACGCCCTTCTCTCGGTCCAGGCTCTGCAGAAAACCTTGCGGCCTTGCGCCGCCTGGCGCTCAACCTGTTGAAAGCGGGAGATGGCGCGCGGGCGCGCGAGTGGAACCGGGTGCGGCGTTTCGATCAGGCGGACCCTGGCGATGCGATTTTGCGATGCTGGCGGTTGACGGCGAGGTGAGCTGGGCTCGTGCCCGCGAGCCTCCAGCCGGAAACCGGCAGCGCGCAAAAGCGCGCGGCAGGGAACGCCCGAAACGCCGCACCCAGCCCAACCGGCCATACAACCGCAACCATGCCCTGACTTACCAACAGGTTTGATTGATTCCGGCTTCCATTTCCGCTATAATTAAAGGCCCATGAAAACTGGCCCCGAACTCACCCGCGCCGACGCCCTGGAGCTCCTCACCGCCCGGGGCCCCGCCGCGGAGGCCCTCTACGCCCGCGCCGACCGCGTCCGCCACGACAACATGAGCGACGCCGTCTACATCCGCGGCATCATCGAATTCTCCAACGTCTGCGCCAACGACTGCGCCTACTGCGGCATCCGCGCCTCCAACGCCAAGGTCAAGCGCTACACCATGACCCCCGACCAGATCGTGCAGACCGCCAAGCGCCTGCCCGCCGCCGGCCAGACCACCGTGGTCCTGCAATCGGGCGAAGCCCAGGCCCTCGGCGACCGCGAACTGGGCGAGCTGATCCGGCGGATCAAACAGGAAACCCCCCTCGCCGTCACCCTCTCCACCGGCAACCGGCCCGCCAACGTCTACCGCTACTGGAAATCCTGCGGCCTGGACCGCTATCTCCTCCGCTTCGAAACGAGCGATCCCGCCCTCTTCGCCGCCATCCACCCCGACTGCACCCTGGCCGAGCGCCTCGCCTGCCTCCAAGCCCTGCGGGACGCCGGCGTCCAGGTGGGCAGCGGCTTCATGATCGGCGTGCCCGGCGAAACCCCCGAAACCCTGGCCGACAACATCCTTCTGTGCCGGGAATTGGAACTGGACATGATCGGCATCGGCCCCTTCATCGCCCACCCCGCCACGCCCCTGGGCGGCCGCCAAAACGCCTACCACGCCGAGCCCGAGATGTACTACAAAGCCGTGGCCGTGCTGCGGCTGTTCAATCCCGACGCCCATATCCCGGCCACGACCGCCTTCGACGCTGTTTTTCCGGGAGAAGGCCGGAACCGGGTTCTCCAGCGCGGCGCGAACGTTTTCATGCCCAACTGCACGCCCGCCGAATACCGGGGCGACTACCTGCTCTATCCCGGCAAGCCCTGCATCAACGAAACCTCCGAGCAGTGCGCCCAGTGCGTTGTCGGCCGCATCCGCTCCATTGGCCGCACCATCGGCCAGGGCCCCGGCCATTCCATCCGACGCAAACAGCGGTAGCCGGCATGCGGCGCGTGCGCCCGGCCCCTCAAGCGGTCGGCGGATGCTTCCGCATCAGGCGGCGGACAAACTCGGAGAGCTTCTTCCGTTTCTTGCTGGCGTCGGAATCCCCGCCCGTATACTGTAGCATCAGGTAGGTGAACCAGGCGACGCCCCCCAGCCCCACAGTGAACAGGGCGTAGGAAACGGCCCAGTGAACGCCCCGGGTCCAGGCCGAAAACTCCGACATGCCCCCGATGCTCGCAATGATGTTGAGCGGCATGAACACCACGCTGATGATGGTGAGGCGCTTGATCAGCACGTTCAGGTTGTTGTTCACGATCGAGGCGCGCGCGTCCATCATGCCCGAGAGAATGTTCGAGTAAATCTCGGCCTGCTTGTAGCACTGGTTGTTCTCGATCATCAGGTCGTCCAGGCTCTCCATCTGCTCCGGCGTGAAGCCCGACCTCAGCCCAACCGCCTTCAGCTTCTCGATCAGCGTGCTGTTGGAGTGAATGGCGTTCAAATAATACACCAGGCTCTTTTCCAGCGCGAAGAGGTGCAACAACAGCTTGTTCTCCATCGCCGCGCTGATCTGGCTTTCGATCTCGTCCGTCAGCTGGTTGACGATCCGCAAATGCTCCAGGAAATGGAAAATGGCGCGGTAGAGAATCCGCAGGAAGACATCCGCCGGCCCGTGCATCTTCATGAAGGCCCGGCCCTTGTCCACAATAATCGCGTCCTCCGCCATCACCACCACCAGCTTTTCCTTGAAAAGGAACAGGCCGATCGAGGAGATCTTGAACAGGAAATTGTCCTTCGCCGAATAGTGCTTCGGCCGCTTCATGATCGCGGCGATATGGTCGGGCTCGATCTCCAGGCGCGAGAGCTCGTCCGGGTCCATGGAGGAGGCCAGGGTGTGCTCGTCGATCTTCAGCTTGTCGACCAGCTCGCGCCGCTCGGCCTCGTCCGGCGAGACGTAGATGAAAACAACCGCCTGATCGCCGGGGCAATCCTGCAGCTGCCCGTCGACCACTTTATAGGTATATTTGAGCATGCCGACCCCCGGACCGTTGCGACCACGGCTTTCTGTTGAATGCGAGAGGCAAAATGACGCGCTTTGCCCCCGGTGTCAAAGTAATTTTCGAACGCCCCGAAAATAATCGAAACCGTGTCTTGCCCTCGGCCTTTGTTACGGAGTAAAATAGAGGATTAATGAGTACTTGCCAAACCATTGCCTGCGGATGCGCCCTCGCCTTCTTCCTGGTGGCGGGTTGCCGGACGCCCCAACAGCTCGCCGAGTCGGCCGACAAGGCCGCCGCCCTGCAGATTGAAAAAAGTCAGGAGAAGGCCCTGGGCGCCCCCATCGCCTTCACCATCGAAAAGCCCTCCGACGCCCTCCGCCGGCGGCTTCTGGCCGATCAAAAACTGCCGGGCCTCGAGCCGCCACCCGCCACCCATGCGGCCCCCCTGCCCGACCCCTTCGTCCTTTCCCTCAACGACGCCCTTAAGGTCGGGGCGGCCCACAGCCGCGAATACCAGGCCATCAAGGAAAACGTGTTCCAGTCGGCCCTGGCCCTGGACCTGGAAGCCGACGCCTTCCGCAACTCTTTCGCCGGCGCGCTGGGCGTTCTTTTCAGCTCCGACAACAGCGAGGAGGCGAATGTCGACAAAATCACCGGTACCGGCGAGGCCGGCCTGACCCGCAAGCTCAAGGCCGGCGGGACACTGACCACCCGGCTCGCCTTCGACCTGGCCCAGCTGCTCACGGGCGACCGGGACTCCTCCGCCGGGATTTCGGCCGACGCCTCCGTCAGCATCCCCCTGCTGCGGGGGGCGGGCCGGGCGATCGCCATGGAACCCCTGACACAGGCCGAGCGCGATCTGGTCTACGCCATCCGCCGATTTGAACGCTACAAGCAGGATTTCGCCATCCGGCTCGCTTCGGACTACCTCTCCGTGCTCCAGCAGCTACAGGCGGTCAAAGATGCCACCTCCAACCTTGACCGCGTCCAGAACGCCTTCGAACGGGCCCGCCGTATGGCCGACGCCGGGCGCCTGGAGGGCATCCAGGTTGACCAGGCCCGCCAGGATGTGCTCCGCGCCGAAAGCCGTCTGAACGCCGCGCGCCAATCCTTCGAGAGCAGTCTTGACGACTTCAAGCTGACTCTCGGCCTCCCGGGCGACGCCCGGATCGCCCTGGTGGAGGCGGAGCTGACCGCCCTGTCGGAGGCCGGCGCCGCCGAAGGGACCAACACCCCCGCCCCGCCGATCGACGAACCGCGCGCCATCGCCCTGGCCTTGACCAACCGGCTCGACCTCCTCAACACCGCGGAGGCCACGGCCGATGCCGAGCGCGCCGTGACCCTATCCCGCGACGCCCTGCGCGCCGGCCTGACCTTCCGCGGCGGGGTCTCCACGCGGGACACCTCGGAGAAGCTGAGCGCGGACGACCTCGCCGGCCTTTCCCTGCGGACGGACCGCACCCGCTCCTTTGCGGGGCTCGACTTCGACGCCCCGTGGGAGCGCACCGCCCAGCGGAACAACTACCGCGCGAGCCTGATCGCGCTCGAGCGCGCCCGCCGCGACCTTGAGGCCATGGAAGACCGCGTGAAGCTGGACGTGCGAGAAGGACTTCGCAACCTGGCGGAAACCCGGCAAGCCGGCCGCATCCAGGCCCTCGCCGTGGACCTGGCCCGCACGCGGGTCAACAGCACGGAAATTTACCTCCAGGCCGGGCGCGCCGAAATCCGCGACGTGCTCGAGGCCCAGGCCGCTTTGGTATCGGCCCAGGACGCGCTGACCCGCGCCATCGTGGACCGGCGCCTGGCGGAACTCAATTTACAGCGGAGCCTTGGCGTGCTCCAAGTAAACCCGGAAGGACTATGGCGTGAATACAATTATTCAACACCTTAAGCGGCTCCTGAACAGCCGCCTGCGGCGCACCAGCGCCGCCTTGTTTGCCGCCGCGGCCGTGCTGGTCCCGGTCATGATGCGATTCGGGGGCGGCACTCCCGCCAGCCTGGAGCCCGTCTTCCAGGCGATCGAGGGCCCCCTCATGATCAGCGTCATCGAGAACGGCACCATCCAGAGCAAGGGCAAGGTGATCGTGCGATCCACCGCCGAGGGCCGCAACACCATCCTCTCGATCGTGCCCGAAGGCCGCATCGTCCAAACCGGCGACCTGCTCGTGGAACTCGACTCCAGCCCCATCGTGGAGCGCCAGAATGAACAGCTGATAAAGGTGGAGAACACCGCCGCCGGCTTCACCTCGGCCCGCGAAAGGCTGGAAGTCACGCGCAACCAGGCCCAGGCCGACATCGAAAAGGCCGAACTGACGCTGAAGTTCGCCAAGCTCAACCTGGAGAAGTACACGGAAGGCGAGTACCCCAACCTCCTGCGCCAGGCCGAATCCGATATCGCCATCGCCAACGAGGAGCTCCAGCGGGCCGACGACAAGCTCATCTGGTCGCGCAAACTCGCCGACTCCGGCTACATCACCCGGTCCGAACTGCAGGGCGACGAGCTGGCCCGCACACGGGCCGCCTTGACCATTGAGTTGACGCAGAACAAGCTGAACCTGCTCAATAAATACACCCATGTCGAGGAGCTGGAGAAGCGCAAAAGCGAGGTCAGCCAGGCCGAAATGGCGCTCGACCGCACCCGGCGGAAAGCATCCTCCGATATCGTGCAGGCCGAAGCCGAGCTGCGGGCCAGGGATTCCGAGCACATCCGGCAGAAGCTCGCGCTCGAGAAGACCGGCTTGCAGATCGAAGCCTGCCACATCACCGCCCCGTCCAACGGCATGGTTGTCTACGCGACCAGCGTTCCGGGCCGCCGTTGGAACCAGGAGCCCCTCGCGGTGGGCCAGCAGGTTATCGAACGGCAGGAGCTGATCCACCTGCCCGCCGACTCCGCCATGCTGGTGGAAATCCGCATTCCCGAATCCGCGCTGGCCAAGGTGCGCGAAGGCATGCTCGTGCGCATCACACTCGATGCCCTGCCGGATCAGGTTTTCTACGGCATGCTTGGCAAAATCGGCGTGCTGCCCGACGCCAACCGCTCCTGGATGAATCCCGATCTCAAAGTCTACATCTGCGAGGTCTATTTTGCGGACAACGCGGAAGGACTGCGCCCGGGCATGAACTGCCGCGCCGAAATCGTGATCAACGAATACAAAAACGCCATCTCCGTGCCGGTCCAATGCGTCACCCGCCTGAACGGGGAATCCATCGTCTACGTCCTGAACCGCCAAACGCCCGAAGCCCGCCGCGTGGAAGTCGGACTCGACAACAACCGGATGGTCCTCATCAAATCCGGCCTCAAGGCTGGAGAATCCGTGTTGCTGGCCCCGCCGCTTCCAAGTCAGGACCAGCAGCGGCCGGCGGATGCGGACAAGCAACGGCCGGCGGCCGGCGGGGCGGAGGAGAAGAAGGGCCAGGAAAAAACCAATGCCTGACGATGTCATCCGGCTGGAGAAAATCCGCAAGGTTTACCGCACCGGCGCCATCCACGTGGAGGCGCTTCGAGGCGTTTCACTGGCCTTCCCCCGGAGCAGCTTCACGGCTATCATGGGGCCCAGCGGATCGGGCAAAAGCACCCTCCTGAATCTCATTGGCTGCCTCGACCGGCCCTCCTCCGGACACTATTTCATGGAAGGCAAGGACGTCGCCCGGCTGGATGACGACGCCTTGAGCGACATCCGGTTGCATCACCTGGGCTTCATCTTCCAGAGCTTCAACCTGATCCCCCAGCTCACCGTGCAGGAGAATGTGGAACTGCCGCTGGTCTACTTGGACCACGACCCGGACTTCTGCGCCGTTCGCGCGCGCGAAATGCTCCACACGGTCGGCCTCTCCAACCGCCTGCATCACCGGCCTTCGGAACTTTCCGGCGGCCAGCAACAGCGCGTGGCAGTGGCCCGGGCCCTCACCACCGACCCGTCGCTGATTCTGGCCGATGAGCCGACAGGCAATCTCGATTCCGCAACCGGCATCCAAATCATGGAGTTGCTGACCGCCCTGAACAAGCGCGGCCGCACCATCGTCATGGTGACGCACGAAAACGACATCGCCGCCTGGGCCGGCCGCCGCGTCCACATGCGCGACGGCCAGATCCACGCCATCGAAGGGGGGGGGGCATGACCTCCGCCCGCTTCACGCGTCTTTTCCGAATGGGCGTCAAGGACCTGATGCTCCATAAGACCCGGGCCCTGCTCACCACCCTGGGCGTCGTCTTCGGCGTCTCCAGCGTCATCGCCATGCTCTCCGTGGGCGAAGGCGCCAGCCGCCAGGCCCTCGCCCAGATCAGCCGTTTGGGCAGCCACAACATCATCCTGACCTCCCAGAAGGCGGCCGAGGACGAGCAGGCCGGCGCCCAACAGAGAAGCCAAGTCGCCATCTACGGCCTCCTTTACGAGGACAACCACCGCATCGCCGCTTCGATTCCCTCCGTCAAACGGACCGTGCCCGCGCGCCTGATCCGCACCGAAGGCTGGTATCGCGACCGCAAACTCGACATGCGCATCGTCGGCACCACGCCCGATTGGTTCGATTTGGTCGCCCGACCCATCCTGGCCGGCCGCGTGCTCTCGGCCCGGGACGCTGCCGCCTCCACCCCCGTGTGCGTCCTGACCGAACATGGCGCGCGGCGTCTTCTCGCCGGCACCGGCATCCTCGGCGAAAGCATTTCCATGAACAGCGTCCATTTCACCGTGATCGGCATCGTAAAGAACGAGGGAGCCAACTCCGCCGTGCAGACGCCCGACCAGGAGGTCGATGCCTACGTGCCGCTAAGCGTCTGCCTCGAACGTTTCGGGGAGCTGAACATCATCCTGGACTCAGGCTCCCGCAGCATGGAACTGGTGGAACTGCACCAGTTGATCGTCGAAGTCCGCGAAACGGACGCGGTCAGACCCACGGCAAAGGCCATCACGGCCATGCTCCGACGGTTTCATAAACGCGAGGATTACAAGGTCAGCGTCCCGCTCGAACTGCTCCGGCAGGCGGAAACCACGCGGCGCACATTCAACGTGGTGCTGGGCTCGATCGCGGGCATCAGCCTGCTCGTGGGCGGCATCGGCATCATGAACATCATGCTGGCGTCGGTGACCGAACGGACCCGCGAAATCGGCATCCGCCGCGCCATCGGCGCCAAACGCAGCCACATCGCCCTGCAATTTCTGGTGGAAACCAGCGTGCTGTCCGGACTCGGCGGCCTGATCGGCGTGGCCATGGGCCTGCTCATCCCGATGGTCATCACCCGCTTCACCGCCATGCCCACCGCCACGCCGCTCTGGAGCCTCTTCCTCTCCTTCGGCATCAGCGTCGGCATCGGCATCGTCTTCGGCCTCTACCCCGCCATCGCCGCCTCCCAGCTCGACCCCATCGAGGCCCTGCGCCACGAATAGCACGGCGGCTCAGCCCGAAACCCGCGGCCGCGCCGCCGGCCGCCGCCCCAGAATGCGGATCAGAAGCAGTTCCAGAATCCACTGCGGGTCGGTCGGACTCGTCACCATCAGCCGATGGGCCTCGAGCAGGCGCTTCTGGATCCGGCGGATGGCCGGCTTGGAAAATACCATCGCCTGCTTGGCCCGGATACCCGTCACAAAACCCGGCAACGCCCGCGGATCTTTTCCCAAGATGCCCGTCATGAGTGTCGCGGCCTCCTCCGGCATCCCCTCCCAGCCGCCGCCGCCCCGCCCATAGGCCGGAGGCGGCCGCAACCAGCCCCGGTCCAAAGCCTCGCGGTAGGCCAGGAGTTCGCGGAACCGGCCCTCCAGAACCGTCACCAGGAAAACAGAATTGGTCTTCTGAAACAACAGGCGGTTGAGCACCTGGAGCGCCTTGCCCAGGTCGCGGCCCAGCACCGCGTCGGCCAGGTCCCAGGGCTGCGACCCGCGCACCGCGCAGACCACCGCCTCCACGTCGGCCACGGTGATCCGCCGGCGCTCGCCCGCATACAGGCTGAGCTTCTCCACCTCGTTCCGAATTTGGCGCGTGTCGCACCCCTCGCGCTGGGCCAGCGCCACCACCACGTCGTTGTCCGCCGTCAAGCCCGCGTCCGCCAGGGCTTTACCAATGATCCCGGCGGCCTGTTCGTCCACCTGGTAGCTCTTGTCGGTGATGGTGAACTCGCGCAGCTCCCCGACTTTTTCACAGGCCTTGTAAAAGGCGGAACGCTTGTCCAGTCCCGGCGCCGTGATAAGGAAAAAGACGCCCGGCATCAGCCCCTTTTTTATCAGGACCGTCAGCCGCTCGAGGCAACCCTTGACCTCCTCGCCACGCGTGGCGCGGCCGGAGGCCGCCAGGAAGGAGGCGTTTTTCAGCCAGACCACCTTCTCGCCGCCCATGAAGGCGGGCGTGTCCAGCGATTCGAGGCATTTGCGCAACGCCAGCGAGGCCGCCCCGCCCGACTCCACCATGCCGTCGATGGTGTCCAGCCCGAAGACCCGCTGCGATTCCGGAACCCGCCGGTCCAGATATTCCTTGGCCGACGCCTCGACCCAATAGGAATCGTTGCCAAAAACAAGCGTCAGCGGCGCCGTATTTTTCTTTCCCGTGACCATGCGATCGCCCGTTCCTTCCCGCGCTTCCATTCCGTCGCGCAACAGTGTATGCTCTTTGCCGGAGCGCCTCAATGCCGAAATCCCCTCTCATCCGCCTGCATCACGCCAGCCGCGTCCGGCCGATCCCCCCCGCCGGTCTGCGGGCGCTGGTGCTTTTCCTGATGAACCGCGCCCGCCGCGCGGACGCGGCCCGGAGCTGGGGCGCCGTGGAGGTCATTTTCGTCGGCCACGCCGGCATGCGCCCCTATAATGCCGCCGTTTTCGGCAAGGACGAATCGACCGATGTCATCACCCTCACCTATGCGCCCGCCCCCGGCCTGCCCGACTGGAACGGGGAGTTGATCATCAACGCGGAACTGGCCCGCGAACTGGGCCCCCGGTACGGGGGCGCGGCCCGCGAGCTGGCCCTGTACCTGGCCCACGGCTGCGATCATCTCACGGGCGGGGTCGATGACACACCCGCCGACCGCCGCCTCATGAGACGCCGCGAAACAGGCTGGATCCGGGCGGCGCGGGCGGCCGGCCTGCTGGAGCCGCTCGCGGGGTTCGCATGATCCTCAAAACCGACGGTCTGATCCTGCGCACACTTCCCTACTCACGCACCTCCCTGCTGGCCGACTGCCTGATCCTCGGCGTGGGGCGCACTTGGCTGCTCGCCAAGGGCGCCCAGCGGCCGCGCAGTCCGTTCCTCGGTCAGCTCGACTGCTTCTACACCTGCGAAGTGCTCTTCTACCGGCGCGCGTCCCGCGTCCTCATCCTCAAGGAGTGCGCCGCCCTTAAAACGCGCGATGCGTTGCGAACCGACTGGCGGGCCGCCGCCTGCGCCTCCTATTTTTGCGACTTCACTTCCCATATCACCCCGCCAGGCGTGCCGCATGACGATCTTTTCGAACTCCTCGAAACCGCCATCGACACCCTGGCCCAGCGCGGCGCTTCGCCCGGCCTTCTATACTGGTTCGAACTGACCGCCCTCAAACGACTCGGACTCGGACTCGCCGTGGGCCGCTGTCCGCTGTGCGGCCGGGATCCGGCCGCGGACGGCCTGAATCGCCTTCGCGTGTCGGCGCGTCAAGGCGGCGTGCTGTGCCGCCAATGCGAACACCGGGACTCAAACTCCGCCAGCGTCATGACCGCCGGCACGCTGGCCCTGCTCCGGGCCTGGGACTCCAGCCAAACAGCCTCCCGGGCGGCCGTCGCCGTCCCCTCCGTCCCCCAACAGGCGGAAGTACAATCCGTCCTGGCCGACTTCATCGCTTACCACCTGGATTTTCAACTCCGTAGCCGCGCATTGGCTCTGGACTTAATCCGAAAACCCGCTTAAATCTTTTATTTACTCTCTGTACGGTTTTATCCTATAATATAGTAGGATGATTTATAAGTTTTAGAAAATGAGCGAAACAACCGAGCAACGAGCGAGCGGAACCCTGGCTAATTTACAACTGGGGGATCATGCCGTTTGCCTGTATGACAGCGGAGCGGAAAAACTGGAGATGTCCGCCTTGCTGATCGAGCAGGCCGTCAGCCGTCGCCAAAAAATACTCTGTGTCCTCGATGAAACGGACCAGGATGAACTGCTCCGCCTGATCGAACAGAAAAACATTCCCGCCCACTCCCTGGTCAAGACCGGACAGCTCGCGTTCCTTTTTCCCGCCGCCACCGCGCGCCGGCACGAGGGACCCGATCCTCAGGCACTTCTCGCCTTTTTCGAAACGGCGGCCTATCGCGCCCAGGCCCAGGGCTTTACCGGCCTTTGCACCCTGGCGTTCATGGATGTTTTTTTTCCCTCTTCCGGGGACGGTCAGCGGCTGATTACCTTCGAGGCCATGCAGAATACGGCCGTTTTCGCCAAAAAAAGCCTGCTCGTCTGCTTCTACGCCAAAAAATCGCCGCGCCCGGCGCTGCTCCTGGAAATCATCAAGACCCATCACTGGATCCTCATGGGCGTCCAGGTGCACGAAAACCCCTTCCACCTGCCCCCGGGCGTGTTCCTCAGCGTCAGCCGGGCGGAAGCGGAATTCGCCCACGCCGTGCAGACCTTGACCGCCTCAGGCGCCGAACCGCTCACCCCGGCGGCGAAACCGCCCACGCCGCCGGCGGCCCCAGTTCAACCCGCGCCCCCCACCCCGGCGGCGAAACCGCCCATCCCTGAATCGGCGGAGCCCGCCGGCCCGCCGCTTTCGCGGGATAAAACCGTGCGTCTCCTGGAAATTCTGAACCGCGCCCACGCGCTTCTGGCCCGGGCACAGGAGGAAAAAAACCTGTTGCAGGCCGTCTGCCGGTTGCTGGTCGAAAAAGGCGGCTACCCCATGGCCTGGGCTGGCTGGGCGGAAACGGGCCGCGCCAGGCGCGTCCGGCCCGTCGCGCAGGCCGGCTTTGAGCCGGAGTTTCTCTCCACCCTTCACGTCAGCTGGGATCCCGCCGATCCCGCCGGCGGACCCACCGGCGCCTCCATCCGCTCGGGCAAACCGGCGGTCATCCGGCAAATCCCCACCCATCCCTCCGGGTTCCCATGGCGGGAACAGGCGGCCCGCCGGGGCTACGGCTCCGTCGCAGCCCTTCCCCTGGCCGCCGACGAATCGGTCCTCGGCGCCCTCACCCTCTACGCCGCCGATCCGGAAGCCTTCGACGCCGCGGAGCTGGATTATCTCCAGCCGCTGGCGGATCACCTCGGGCTCCGCCTGCAGGAACTGCGCGCCCGCGAGGAGCTGGACCGCCAGGAGCGGCGCCTGTTGCTGCCCGAGGCCCTTCTGCAGACCCAGCCGCTGCCCATGGCCTGTCTCGACACCGAGGGCCGCCTGCTCTACGTCAATCCCGCCTTCCTCGCCATCTGGGAGTGCGACCGCGAGGAGGAACTGCTCGGTCAGCCCCTGACCGCCCTGGCCGACCACCCCGAACAGGCCGCCGAGCTGCTGCGCCAGGCCCTGCAGAACGGCAAGGTCTACGGCCACCTCGAGGTCCGCGTCAAAAACGGGTCCGTCCGGCCCGTGCAGTTCGAAGCCGCCGTCGTGCGCGACGAAATGGGCAATCCCGTCCGCCTGATGGCCTCCTTCGGCCGGGACGCCGGACAATCGCTCCAGGAAAAATGGGAGCGCCTGGAGCGCGAGCGGAGCGAATGGGCGGACAAGGTGGAAAAAATGGCCGCCGAACTCCAGGTCGCCCGCGACGCCGCCGAGGCCGCCAGCCGGACCAAGAACGATTTCCTCGCCGGCATCTCGCACGAGCTGCGCACCCCGCTGAACGCCGTCATCGGCTTTTCCGAGGTCCTGCTGGAGCCCTCTTTCGGCGCGCTCAGCCCCAAGCAAACCGAATACGTGAAGCATATTCTTGAAAGCGGCACCCACCTGCAGGGCTTGATCGACGACATCCTGACCATCTCCAAGGTGGAAACCGGAAGCATGATCCTCCAGCCGGGGCCCGTGGCCCTCTATCCGCTCTTGAACGAGTGCGTGGCCCCCTTCGGCCCGAGTTGCGAAAACCAGGGGCTCTCGCTGCGCCTGGTCGTGGAGGATTCCGCCCGGGACCTGGTCGTTCAGGCCGATGCCGCCAAATTGAAACTAGTCTTATCCAACCTCCTGGCAAACGCCGTCAAGTTCACCTCGGAAGGCGGCCAAATTCTCGTCACCCTGCGGGCGCTGCCCACCCCCGAGGCGGCCCTGGCCGCGCCCCCCTTCCCCGCGCCCTATGCGACGCCGCATATTCTCCAACGCCAGCCGGCCATCTCGTTCCCGGGCGTCGAAATCACCGTTTGCGACACCGGTATTGGCGTGGACCCCGCCTTCCACGACTCCATCTTCGCGGAATTTTTCCAAATCCGAAACAGCCCCCACCGCAAACCGGCCGGCACCGGTTTGGGCTTGGCTCTGACCCGCCGCTTTGTTAACATGCATGGTGGTCAAGTTTGGGTCGAAAGTGAGGGCTGCGAAAAAGGCAGTCGCTTCATCTGCGTTCTGCCTTTCGACATCACCCCTTCGACCAAGGATTAACCATGGCGGGAACCATTCTCATGGTGGAAGACAACCCCACCAACATGAAGCTCTTCTCCCTGATGCTGGAGTCCGTCGGCCACAAGGTCCTCTGGGCCGAATCCGGCGAATTGGGCCTGCCGATGGCGGAACAGGAAAAACCGGACTTGATCCTCATGGACATCGGCCTGCCGGGCATGGACGGGCTGGAGGCCACCCGCCGGCTGAAACAAAACCCGCTCACGAGCGCGATCCCCGTCATTGCCGTAACCGCCCATTCCCTGGGCAGCGATCGCGACCAGGCGCTCCGGGCCGGCTGTTCCGATTTCATGGCAAAACCGGTGCGGATGAAAAACTTCCTCGACTGCATCCAGGCTTACATGCCGGCCGATCCCGGGAGTCCGCCCCCACCCTAAACACTGAAGCGGAAGTGGCAGATGTCCCCATCCTCGATGACGTAGTCCCGCCCCTTGACCTGCGTCTTGCCCTTGGCCTTGGCCTCCGCCTCGCCGCCCGCCGCCACCAGGTCGTCGAACTTGGTCACTTCGGCCCGAATGAACCCGCGCTCGATGTCGCTGTGGATCTTGCCCGCCGCCACCGGCGCCGGGCTCCCCTTGCGGATGGTCCAGGCGCGCACCTCGTCCGGGCCGGCCGTATAAAACGACATCAGCCCGAGCGCGTCGTAGGCCGCCGCGTTCAGCCGCTCCAGGCCGGACTGGGAAAAGCCGACTTCGCTTAAGAAGGCGGCGCGTTCATCCCGGTTCTCGATGGCCATGATTTCGCGCTCGATTTTGCAGGATACCACGATCGCGGCCGGATCGGCTTGTTCAGCCTCCAGGGCCGCCTGCACGCCCGACTCATCCACGTTATACACCCAGATAACCGGCATCAGCGTCAGCAGGCCAAGGGTGCGGATGGCTTTCAAATCGTTCTCGTCCAGCCCGGCGTCCTTGAGCCATTGCCCCTTGGCGAGCGCTTCGCGGCATTTGAGCAGGGCCTTCTCCTCGAGCTGCTGCGCCACGGTCTGGCCGGCCCGCTTTTCCTTGGCCATCCGCTCGAGCCGCTTGTCGGTCATGTCCACATCGGAAAACAGGATTTCCGTGGCCAGGTCGGAGCGGTCCCGTTCCGCATCCACGGTGCCGCGGGGATGAAACACCTCGGGGGCCGTGAAGGCCCGCAACACCACGCAAAGCAACTCGCACTTGCGGGCCGAATCCATCCAGGCGCCTTTGCCGCCCTCGGGCACGTCGGGACAGAGCACCATGACCGTTTCGGCGTAACGCGTCTTCTGCGGTTTGCAGATTTTCGCCAGCGTCTCCACCCGCGGATCGAAAACCGGCGACACGCCCTCCACCGCCTCGTCCTCCTTGCGGCCCTGGGGAATGTCCCGGTTGGTCAACAACTTGAAAAGGGTCTTTTTGCCCGCCTGCGCATATCCGACAATCGCCACTTTCATCACATCCTCGCTCACATTGGGGTATCGGCCATATCCTATCACCGAACCGGGGTTACACAATCCAAATCGGTCCGGCGCCCTCAGCCGTCGGCCACGCCGGCCTCGCGGAACGCGGCCGCGCGCTCCACGCAGGTGGGACAGGTTCCGCAGGCGGGCGCAACGCCCCGGTAACAGGACCAGGTGCGGGAAAAATCCACGCCCAACTCCACCCCCAACCGGACAATGTCGGCTTTAGAAAAATCCACAAAGGGCGCATGCACCCGGACGGCCCCGCCGCGGTTCAAGGCCAGCGCCTCATTCATCCGCCCGACGAATTCGGGCGTGCAATCCCAATAGCCGTACCGGTCCTGCCGCTGCGCCCCGTAGAAAACATCCCGCGCCCCGATCGCTTCGGCCCGGGCCGCCGCCAGCGCAAGCAGCACCATGTTCCGGTTGGGCACATACGTCGGCGGCTGCGCCCGCTGCGCCGCCGAAAGAGCGGCGAGATCGGGCACCGGAATCGCCTCATCGGTCAGGGCCGAGGCCCCCCGGATCATGTCTCCAAAAAAGGTAATTTCCACCAGCTGGTGGGAGGCCACGCCCGCCCGGCGCGCCTGCTCCTGCGCCATTTCCAGCTCGCGCGCATGTTTTTGGCCATAAAAAAAGGAAAGCGCGTGAAGCGCTCCGCCCCCCGCGCGGCGCCGCACCTCGTGCAGCAGAACGCTGGAGTCCAACCCCCCCGAAAGAAGCACCACCGCGCTGTTCATCCGATCCACTACTCCTCATCCTCGTCGTCCGCCGCCGGGAGCGGCTGCAGAACGCCCGCCTTAACTAGTTCGGCGTCCGTCTTGGCGGTCAGGGGGACCGGCAACGGGGGCAACCCCTCCTTGATCAAGACCTTCTGGTAATTTTGAAGATGCTGCTGGATCTCCGCCTCCCGGACGACCTGATCCTCGTCGGCCTCGTCCTCCTCGTCGTCCTCATCCCCGGGCTGGGCGACCGTCACCGCAATCTCGCCGCTGTTGTCGCCCTCGTCGTCGTCCTCTTCCTCCACGTCGGGCGGCGGGGGCGGCGGCGTCACCTCCTCCTCGTCGTCGTCTTCATCGGGCGGTTCGCGGAAAACTCCCCGCTTCCTGGCGTCTTCGGCCAGCTTTTCCCTCTCGATTTCGGCCCGGCGCAGAGCGGCATACCGCGTTTGGCGGCGCAACCCTGAAATCATCCCCGTGGCGGAGCCGTCCGACGGCCGGATGTCCATGACGCGAAGAGGCGGCGGCGCGCCAACGGCCCCGGCCGCTTTCATCGACAGCCATTGCTCCTCGGCCCCCTTGCGGATCTTGGCCATTTCTTCGGGCAGATTCGCTTCCAGGACCTCGTAGTCGTCCTCCCGCTCGCCCACCGCCAGCATGTACAGTTTGTCCTTCTGCTTCTTATCCACAAAGCCCACCCGGACTTGCCCGCCGTCCTCCTGCATCAGGACGGTCAACCGGACGTGCGAAGCAAAGGAATCCGCCGCCACGGGCGCCCCGCCCTCCGCCTGAGCCGCGGCGCTCGGGGGAAGACCAAAAGGCTGACGCTCCATGATCACAGAATAACGCGAAAAATCGCCCCCCGTCCCGTCGGCGGCCAGAATGGCGCCGGCGGCAAAAATAAGGAGACACTGGATTACCCACTTCATCATGTCCCCATCCTACCACAAGGGACGCCGAAAGCCAAGACGGCGTTTTTCTTGTGACATCCCGCCCTTTGTGTGCTAACTTTTACCGTTATGCCGACCCAAAATTCCTTCACGTTCGTGCTCAGCGAACCTCAGCAACAGGCGCTGATCGCGCTGCTCCAAAACGGCAACTACCGGCCCGTGCAGGTCGAACACACCCGCATCGCGGTCGAAGGGAACGGCTTTCGCGTCTCGCTCTACAAAAGCGGCAAATGCCTCGTCCAGGGTTCAGGCGCCTCCGATTTCGTCCTGTTCAACATGGAACCCGTTGTGCTGCAGAAAGTTAAGATCGGTTACGAAGACGTGGTGGATCCCGATGGATCCTCGGCCCACATCGGGGTGGACGAAAGCGGCAAGGGCGATTTCTTCGGTCCGCTCGTCGTCGCCGCCGTTTATGTCACCGCCCCGCTCATCAAGGTCTTCCGCGAAATCGGCATCAAGGACAGCAAGCGCATCACGAGCGACGCCAAGGCCCGCCAACTCGCCCGCGCCATCCGCGAACGGGTGGGCGACAAGGTGTCGGTCATCGCCGTCAGCCCGCGCAAATACAACGAACTGTACCGAAAAATGCGCAACGTGAACCGCATGCTCGCCTGGGGCCATGCCCGCACCATCGAAAATGTGCTCGAAAAAGCACCCGACTGCCCCCGCGCCCTTTCGGACCAGTTTGCCGACAAAAAACTGATCGAACGGGCATTGCTGACGCGCGGCAAGACGATCAAGCTGGACCAGCGCCACAAGGCCGAATCCGACATGGCCGTGGCCGCCGCCTCCATTCTCGCGCGCGACCGGTTCCTCGCCGCCCTGCTCGAGCTGCAGGAGCGCTACGGCGTGAAGATTCCGAAAGGCGCCTCCGCCCTGGTCAAGGAAACCGCCCTCGACCTGGTGCGCAAGCACGGGCCCGCCGTGCTGCTCGAAACGGTGAAATGTCATTTCAAAACCGCGGATGAGGTGCTGGCCCTCGCGGGCTGCAACCGGCAGGCCCTGGGCCCCGACGGCGCCCCCTCCACCGCCAAGCCCTATGTCCGGCGATCGTTCAAGAAAACCGACACCCCATGATCCATACCCTTTTCCGCATTTCCATCTCGACAATCCCGGCCCTGGCCGAGGTGCTGGAGGAGGCTCTGCCGGGCGCCGGCTATGCCGTTTCGGTTTGGACGGATGCCGAGGGCACGCTGGCCCGCGTGGATATGTTCGCGCCCGACCAGGCCGCCGCCGACCTCGCCGCCGCCGACCTCGCCCGGCTGACGGGCGAACTCTGCCGGGGCGAACCCTGGCAAATCGCGGTGGATGCCATTCCCCGCGAGGACTGGGCGGAGAGCTGGAAACGGTTTTTCCACGCCGAACGGGTTTCCGACCGCGTCATCGTCCGCCCCTCCTGGGAAACCCTGCCCCTTCGGCCCGGCGACCGCGAAGTGGTCATCGACGCGGGCATGTGTTTCGGCACGGGCCAGCACGGCACCACCCGCGCCTGCATATGCTTCCTGGACGAACTGGCCGCCTCCGGCCGCACCGGCACCCTGCTGGATGCCGGCTGCGGCTCCGGCATTCTTTCCATTGCGGCGGTCAAGCTGGGGTTCGGCCCCGTAACGGCCATCGACCTCGACGCCTCCGCCGTCGAACAGGCCGCCGAAAACTGCCGCCACAATGCCGCACCGGCGGCTCTTGAAACGGCCGATGTGCTGGCCTATGCGCCGCCGGCGTCCTTCGACGTGGTGGCCGCCAACATCGAGGCCCCGATTCTGAAAATCGCGGCGCCTCTTTTCTCCAAACGCCTTTGCAATCCGCGCCCCGGCGCCGTACTTTTGCTGGCCGGCATCCTGGTGCGGCAATACCCGGAAATAGCGGAAGCCTTTGTCGCCTGCGGATTTCAAGAACGAAAACAAATGACGCTGGAGGGATGGACCAGCGGATGGTGGGAGAGGGCATGAGTTTTCCGGTTACGCAAAAAATGCTGGTCGACTGGGCGGGCCCCTCCGTGTTCCGCGACGGGCAGATACTTTTCGAAAACGGACTGGTCAAGGAGGCGGAATTCGAGCCGCCCCACATCCGCGGCACCATCCTGCGCGCCGGGCGCGCCATGCGCACCGCCGCCCGCATCCTCCCCAACGGCAGCGCCGAAAACGCCTGCCCCTGCCGGGACAGCACCGAGCGCGGCATCATCTGCAGCCACGTCATCGCCCTCGGCCTGGCCCTGCTCCACCGCCAACACGACCCCCAGCGCGAGCCGCGCCGGGAAGAAGAGCGCCTGCGGGCCCAGAAACTCGCCACCATCGATGAAAGCATTTACATCCGCCGGGCGCCACCCGGCACCCCCGATTCCGTTCCCGCCGCCATCCGTCTCACCCTGTACCGCGAATGGCGCGAGGGCTGGAGCCGCGGCTGCGTGCCCGTGACGCTCGAGGCGGAATACGAGGGCGCCCGCCATCCGCTCGACGCCGTGCCCCGGACAACCACCTTCGCCTTCCCCCGCCGCGACGAGGCCGTCCTCTTCGTGCTGGAAGATATCGCCGGGGGCCCCCCGGGCGGCACCCTGACCCTTTCCAAATTCGATTTTCTCAATCTCCTCGATCTGCACGAGGGCCGCCCCTTCTACGAGGACGGCCGGTCCGACCCCCTGGAGGTCATGACCCCCAGGCTGCCCTCCCGCCTGCGCATCGACCTGGATACCGAATCCGGGGAGCTGGTGCTGAATCTGCACACCGAAATTCCTTACGGGGCCGATGAGACCCCGCCCTTCCACCTCGCCCACGACTCCAAGGCCTGGGTCTTCAGCAACGGCCGCTTCTGGCCCCTCGAAACGTTGCTGCCCGACCCCCTGCACGACCTGTACAACGGAACCGTCCGCATCCCGCGGCCCGCCGTGCCCCGCTTTTTCGAAGTCGAACTGCCCAACCTCGCCAAGCTCATCCGGGTCGATACGGAGGTGTCCACCGAGTGGTTTACCATCGAGCCGGCCACTCCCACATTCCGCCTGGCCGTGCGGGGCAGCCCCGCCTCCCTCTCCGCCATCCTCTATGCCGAGTATGACGGCAAAAGCCTGGTCGCCGGAAAGGTGGCCGATCCCAACGCCCGCTTCTGCCTGCCCGATCCGGCCGACCCCCTGCGCTACTTCGTCCGCAGCCCCCACAGCGAACGGCGCGCCCTCGACAACCTTCGGCACTTCGGCTTCAGCGGCGAAACGGGCGACACCCTCAGCCATATCGTCGGCGAGCGCGAAGTGCTCAGCTTCATCGGCAGCAAGCTGCCCACCCTGCGCCGGGCGGGCTGGAAGGTCGAACTCGAAGGCCGCGTGGCCCCCTACCTCGAAGAGCTCCCCTCCGTGACGCCCGTCATCCGCGTCACCGACGCTCCCCATCACGAGTGGTTCGAAATCGGCTTCGATTACGAACTCAACGGCCAGACCCTTCCCATGGCCGATATCCAGCGCGCCATTCTCAAGGGCGAATCGTTCATCCACCGCGACGGGAAACTGGTGCTGATCGACATCGACGCCGTGGAATCCATGAACCGCGTGTTCCGCGACTGCGCCAGCACCGAGGGCTCCCGCCCCGGCACCTTCCGGCTGCCCCGCCTCTACTCCGCCTACGTCAAGTCCTCCATCGACGCGCTCGACGGCGTGGACGTGGAAATGCCCGCCCCGTGGCGCGACCAGGCCGCCGAACAGGCCGGCAAGGTCACCATCGAGGCCGTGGCAACGCCCGCCATCCAGGCCGTCCTGCGGCCGTACCAGAAAGACGGCATCGCCTGGCTCCGGTTCCTGGAACGCAACGGCTTCTGCGGCATTCTGGCCGACGAGATGGGCCTGGGCAAAACCCTCCAAACCCTCGCCTGGCTGACGCTCGAACGGCGCCATCCCGAATATGTGGGCAAGCCCGCCCTCATCATCTGCCCCACCAGCCTCGTGGAAAACTGGGCCGAGGAGGCCGCCAAGTTCGCCCCGGGCTTGCGGGTGCTGTGCCTGACCGGCAACGACCGCCACACCCTCTGGGGCCGGATCCCCGAATCCGACCTGGTCGTGACTTCCTACGCCCTGATACGCCGGGATGTGGACCAGTACCTGAATTTTGACTTCTCCGTGCTCGTGCTCGACGAGGCCCAGCACATCAAAAACCGCTCGACCCAGAACGCCATCACCGCCAAGCGCCTCCGGGCCGCCCAGCGCCTGGTGCTCACCGGCACGCCCATCGAAAACAGCGTCTCCGACCTCTGGTCCATCCTCGACTTCCTCATGCCAGGCTACCTGGGCTCCCACGATTCCTTCCGCCGTCATTACGAGGCGCCGATCGCCGGGGGCGGTTTCGAGGGCGAGGAGGCCCAGATCCGGCTGCGCCGCAAGCTTGGCCCCTTCATGCTCCGCCGCCTCAAGGCCGATGTGGCCAAAGACCTGCCGCCCAAGATCGAGCGCGTGGCGCTCTGCTCCCTGGCCCCCGAACAGAAACAGGTCTACCGCGCGCTGGTCGAGTCCTCCCGCCGCAAGCTCGAGGACATGGTGGCCACCCAGGGCTTCAAGCGCTGCACCATTGAAATTCTCAAGACGCTCCTCCAGCTGCGCCAGGCCTGCTGCCATCTCGATTTGCTCAAGCTGCCCGGCCTGCCGCCCGGCCAGCCGTCGGCCAAGACGGACCTTTTCTTCGAACTGCTCGACGAGGCGCTCGACGGCGGCCACCGCATCCTCGTCTTCAGCCAGTTCGTCTCCATGCTGACCATCCTCAAACAGGAACTGCAGTCGCGCCAGATCCCCTTCTGCTACCTGGACGGCTCCACAAAAGAACGCCAAAAAATCGTGCACCAGTTCAACTCCGACCGCGAGATCCCCCTGTTCCTCATCAGCCTCAAGGCCGGCGGCACGGGCCTCAACCTCACCGGGGCCGACATGGTCATCCATTACGATCCCTGGTGGAACCCCGCCGTGGAACAGCAGGCCACCGACCGCGCCTACCGCATCGGCCAGAAACGCACCGTCTACGGCATCAAGCTCCTCACGCGCGGCACGATCGAGGAAAAGGTCCTCGAAATGCAAAAACGCAAACAAGCGGTCATCGACGCCACGCTTTCAACCGACGAGTCCATCCTCCAGGCCCTCACCTGGGAAGAAGTGCAGGACCTGCTCACACTGGAGAAATAACCATGAAAAACCGCGCCGGCAACCGGAGCCGGCCAGGGCATCGGACAAATCACCGCCCGGCGCCTGATCGAGGCGGGCTATGCCGTGCCGCTCGCCGAACTCGACCCCGAGGCGGGCCGCGCGGCCGAAACCGAACTGGGTCCCTCGGCCCGGTTTGTGCAGACGGATGCGGGCGAGGAGGCTTCGGCCCGGAGGTGCGGGTCAACTGCATCAGCCCGGGCTGGATCGATGTGAAGCCGTTTCAAAAGACGGCACGCCCGACGATATCGCCCGCCTCGCCCTCTTCCTGGCCGATCCGGCCAACGGCTTCATCACCGGCCAGAATTTCGTGGTCGGCGGCGGCATGACCAAAAAGATGATCCCCAATTGACCGTTTTTCATTGAAAGCGCCGGGCCCTTCTATTATTTTACAATTTGACTTGCGCGGCTGTGAGTTATAGATTTTATCTTCTTCGAGCTGAGAAGAAAGGGGCTGTCATGTCGATCACCGTCACTTGCCCGCGTTGTGGCCGAGACATCAAAACAAAAAGAAAAATTATATTGAGTCAGGGCGGCGTGCCCTGCATGAAATGCAAAGTGCGCATCTCCATCACAAAGGAACAACTGGAAAACTACGGGAACACCGCTGAGGCGGGGCCTGACACCCCCAGTGACCGCGCCACCCCGCCGCCCGATCCGATCCCTTCGGCTCCTGCGGAACCGGTCGCGGCTCCCGATCCGCCGTCTTCCCTTCCCACGCCAGAGCCCTCAACTGAAGCCCGGCCAGCACTGCCGGAGCAGCCAGTAACGGCTGTGACGCAAACGGCATTGGCTCCCTCCATGTTTTCGTCCCACACCGAAATGGCATTACACCAGGCCTTTCTTGGAAACGGCGAATCCGATCTCATTGTGGCCACCCTCCTTGAATCCGAAATAAACACGCCGTCACATGCCGCCCCCGCCGCCGCCGGAAACCAAGTCGCATTCACCTGCCCCAATTGCCAAAAGAGCTACCCGCTACGCCGAAACCTGGCGGGCAAGAAAGTCCGGTGCAGGGACTGCTTCCGGATTGTGCGCGTCGATCCCGCCTCTCCCGTTATCCCGAACGCCCCTTCTTCCGCTGACTCCTCCAACGCACCCAGTGCTTCCTCGCCCCCCGAGCTTCAAGCGGACACCGGGCCGGAACAGCCTGCGGAGAACGCCCCCGCCACGATCACCGACCCGGAATCCAACCAAGCGCCCGAACCGCCGACCGCCGACCCCATCACCCAGTCTTCAATTTCGGCACCTCAAACTACTAGCCATGATGACTTGGAACGACTCCGCCGGGAAGTGGCCGAAGCTCGGGAGACCGCCTTCGCCGCCGAGGAAATCCTCAACCAATTCAGCCGCGAAAAAATCAAAAACGACCTGGCCCTTCTCCGGAAGGCCCGCGAAGCGGAAACCCAGGCTCGCGATCTCGCGGGGAAGTTGAAAGAGAAGGACGACGAGTTCCAATCGGCCTTGTCCAAAAAAGAAAATCAAATCCGCAGCCTGGCCTGCCAGACCGCTGATTTGGAGACCCGCCTTCGCGAACTTTCGGCCGGACTCGAAGCCAAAGAAAAAGAAATGCGGACCGCCCTTTCAAAAAAGGACGAGGACGTCGACGAACTACTGCAGGACCTGCAGGCGCTCGAACCCCAGGTCAAGGAGCTGACCGCAAGCCTCACGGCCAAAAATCAAGAGCTGCTGGCCGTAACCGCCAAAATGAGCGGATTCGAAAAGCAGGTCAGCGGGCTGACGGCGCAGTTTAAAGACAAAACCCAGGAATGGGAAATAACGGCAGCCAAAAAGGACGCCGAGGCAGAAAACCTGCTGAAACAGGTTCTCGACTTGGAAGCCAACGCCGAGCGCCAGGCCTCCCAGCTAAAATCAAAAGAAGAGGAGTTCCGATCAACCCTCGCGCAGAAGGACGCCGCTGTCCAGTCGCTGAGCAAAAAGGTCCAGGAACAGGAAGCCCAGGCGGCCGATCTGGCCGTCACCCTCAAAACCATGAATGAAAAAATGGATGCTCTCGCCGTGAAGGAAGACCAGCTCAAGTCATTGAGCGCCACGATCGAAAGCAGTCTCACCAAGCAAATCGACGCCCATCAGCTCTTCTTGGCCAGCTTGCGGGGAAACGTGACAGCCGGCGGCTGAAAAGCCTTACGGATCCTGGTTGATCAGCTTGGTGGTCGCGAAGTCGATCCGGCGATAGTAACAATTCCGGGGCTGCCCGGCCTTGTTTTTGGTGTGGCAGATCGCGCCGCGGCGCGGGCGCACTTTATAGAGAAGCGAGTTCTGTTCGCAATTCACGTAGGCGGCGATCAGGTCGAAGGATTCGCCCGAGGTCTTGCCCTTTTCCCACAACTCGTTGCGCGAGGTGCTCCAGAGCACGAGCGACCGCGCCTCCAGCGACTTGCGGAACGCCAGCTCATTCGTGTAGGCCACGAGGATCACCTCCCCGGTGTCGGCATGTTGCACGGCCACGGGAATGACGCCGCTGCTCGTTTTGGCGGCAATCTTCGCGATTTTGTCAAAATCCAACGCCAGCGTCTCGCCCTCTTCCAGTTCCTTCATTTTCGCTGTTCCTTTCACCAAGTACCGTTATAGTCGCACCAAATGGCCAATGCTGTTGCCGGCAATCGGAAAGTGTGCCACCCAAAAACGGTTTTAAACATATGTTGTTAGTTGAGGAGTGGCAAGCTTTTCATTCTCCTCTATGGTCAATAGGGGTCAAGTCCCGACTTCCGACAAAACGTTCCTCACTTGAGCGGCAATCTGCTTTAGCCCGAGTTCGTCAGTTTCGAGCCCGAAAATAGCTATTCCCCAGGAAACTCACGGATCAGCCCTCGTTTTTCTCCACTTCATTTTCCACCTTTTTGATCCTTTTGGCAGGGCCAAGCCGAGCTTGGCCAGAAGGAAAGCGAGCGGTTTTTCGGGTTTGACCACCATGCGTAACCGCAGTTCCGGACCGTTAGCCACCGGCAAAACGACGTCCACACATCGAAGTTCATCGAGTTCCAGAAGCAATTGCCGGGCGCAGGTGCCCAGCCCCTTGCGCCAAGGTCGTCCAGTCCAACCGGTCGGGCCGCTCCTGGATCGTCACGCCATCCGCCCGATCTTGTTCGTCATGAACGACCGTCACGTCAAAGAGCCGTTCGGCGGCCGGATTGCGGCCCAGCCAGCGGCCGATCTGCCGTTGTCGATCAGCTTGACTTCCAAACCCTCGCGCACAAGGCTCCAATCGCTCTTGTCGAGCAACTTTCCCTCGTGGCGCTTGAGCTCGCTTTTCGGCGTGCCGCCCAGATAATGGGCGCCGCGCTCGCGTAAAAACTCCAGATTATCTTCGCTAACGATGCCCCGGTCGACCACCCAGATCCGGTTGGGTTTCCCGTACTTGCGCGCCATCGACTCGCCCACCTCTTTAAGCGTGGTCACGTCGTTGCGGTTGCCCGCAAACACCTCGTAGCCCACCGGCATGCCTTCCGCCGTCACCACCCGGCCGATGCACACCTGCTTGCAGTCCGGCCGGCTATCGCGAGAATAACCCCGCTGGGCCTTTTCATTCTTTTCGGCCTCGCCCTCGAAAAACGTGCTGGTCACATCGTAGAGCAAAAACTCGAAGCATCATTGACCGCCTGCGCACTCACGCCCAAAAGTCTTCCAGCGCGGCGCTCTCGTACCAGCGCTCGGCCAATGCCGATACGCCTCCGCACCGGCCCTCTTTCCGCTCCCCAATCTTTTTGTCGTTTGTCGGGACTTGACCCCTGTCGCTTGATGTTTAAAAAGCCACCTGCAGTTCTGCAATGCGCCCGATAACTGAGCGATTACCCGTTTTTCCTTGTTTCCCTTTTCCCGGCGCGGTACTCTTTTGCCGTCTTCAGGAAAGGTTCGGTCCATGAAAAAAATATCGATCACCGCCGCGTTGGCTCTAGCGCTTCTTTTCCCCTTGGCTCTCCCGGCCGCCCAGCCCGCCTCAACCTTGCTCGTCGTTCCCGCCCGGTTGCGCATGGTGCAGTTGGCTTTCGACATGCAGAGCCTGCGCAATGCCGAGGTTGTCTCCTGGCGAGTCACGGAGGACCCCGAGGCGCCGGAGTTGAACTACTGGACCGGCCGCGAATGGCGGCCCCTCACCCTGGCCGAATTCCGCTCGGGTGCCCGCCTGGCGCGCAAGCCCCAGAAAGTCATCTTCATGGGACTCGAAACGCCGGCCGTGCTGGAAGAGTCGACCGATTTTCCCCCCATCGCCCGGTTCGAAACCTTCGACCCCGCCATGCTGGTGAACAACCTCGACGCGTTCTATTCCTTCTCGGCCGGCGAATGGAAGCTACTCTCCAAGCGCTACGGCTTCATGCTCCGCGACGTCAACGCCCGGGTACGCGAACAGAACCGCTACGCCACCCCCCCGCCCAGAGAGCCCGGCCAGAAGCGCACGCCCGTAAAGTTCGACAAGAATCCGCCGGCGGCTGAAGTTGTCAAGCCCGCGGCCACGGTTGGAAATATCCCTCCGGCTTCGGTCGAGGCGCCCGCCGTCAAAGCGGACGAAGCTCCCGCCGGAGAGCCAGCGAAATAAATGAGCAGCGGCTGGCTTGTGGTTCTTCAAAAGACGTCGGCCCTGTTTCTCCTCATGGTCGTCGGCTGGCTTGTCAGCCGACGCGGGCTTTGGAAGACTGAAGCCAGCCTCACGCTGAGCCGGTTCCTCGTCGACTTCGTCTACCCCTCTTACATCATCTCGCAATTCCTCCGCACCGTCGACGGCGACACCCTCCGGCTTCACTGGTACATTCCCCTTCTCGGCTTCCTGGTCATCGCCATCGGCGAAGCCGTCGGGCTGATCGCCTCGCCGCTGGTTCGCGATCCGGTCCGGCGCCGGACAGTCGTTTTTCTCGTTTCGCTGACCAACTGGATCTACCTGCCGCTGCCAATCGCCGAGGGCCTCTTCGGCGCGGAGGGGGTCCGCTCCATCCTGCTCATGAATGTGGGCTGCACCGCCGCCATCTGGACCATCGGGATTGCCACGCTGAACCCGGGCATGACCCCCCGCGAATCGCTGCGCCATGTGGTGGTGAATCCCGGAATTCTCGCCACACTTGTTGGCCTGTTGCTGGCCGTCTATGTTCCGTCCCTTCGAAACGATGCGGCCGGTGTTCCTTTTCTGAAACCGGTGCTGGAAGCGGCCAACCTGCTCAGCGCGCTGACGATTCCGCTCTCGCTGCTCGTGATCGGGACCCGCCTGGGCGAGCGGCCGCTGTCGGCGCTGCGGCCCGAACCGGCGCTCTGGGGCGTGCTGGCCTTGCGCCTCGTCGCGGCCCCGCTGGTCGCGCTTGGCTTGGTCCGGCTTCTTGCCGCCTGCGGCTGGCCCCTTCCCGAGGCGCCCCGATTCAGCTTCCTGCTGGTGGCCGCCATGCCGCCGGCGCTTTCCTGCACGATGTTCACCGAACGCTATAACGGCGACTCCCTGCTCAGCGCGAAGGCGGTCTTCCTGGGAACCCTCCTGAGCCTGGCCACCGTTCCGCTTTTTTTCAAATGGATTCTGTCCGCCCCCTGATCGCGGATTGCGTCGCCTTCAAACCGCCACTGTTTCCCGCATTCGGGATGACGGAGAGGTCGTTTCTCCGGCGGCCTTCGGCGGCGAGGGGCGGGGCGGTTGCGGAAGCGTGAAGTAAAAGGACGATCCCCGGCCTGTTTCGGATTCCACCCAGATGCGCCCGTTGTGGCGCTCCACGATCTTCTTGCAAATCGAGAGGCCCATTCCGTCGCCTTCGTATTGCTCGGGCTCGTTCAGCCGCTGGAAAACCTGGAAGATGCGGTCTTTACATTTCGGGTCTATCCCAATGCCGTTGTCACGCACGGATACCAGCCAGTTGCCGTCCTGGACTGAGGCGCCAACATGAATTTCGGGACGCCCCTTCGTGAACTTGATGGCATTGCCGACCAGGTTCTGCAGCACCTGCGTTAGCTGCTCGGCGTCCGCCATCACCTCCGGCAGCGGTTCGTGCGAAACAATCGCCCCGGTTTTGTCGATCCGATCCTTCAAATTCAGCAGGGCCACATTCAGCGCCTTCTCCAGTGACGTCGGCGCCAGCTCCCTCGCGCGCCCTCCGGCGCGCGAGTATTCCAGCAGGCGCTCGATCCGCTTTTTCATGCGTTGCGCGCCGTTGACCGCATAATCGATGTATTCATTGCTTTTGACGTCCATCGCCGATCGGCTCTTGGACTGGAGCAGTTCAAGAAATCCGGTGACCATGCGCAGCGGCTCTTTCAGGTCGTGGGAGACGACCCGGGCGAATTCCTCCAAGTCCCGGTTGGAGCGGGCCAGTTCGCCCGCGGTCCGTTCGGCGGCTTCCTTGGCTTCTTTCAGCGTCTCCTCCGCCCGCTTGCGCTCGGTAATATCCTGCGCCAGGGAAGCAACCCCTGTCGCGTTTCCTTGCGCGTCCACGAGCGATGTGTTGTGCCATTCGCAGAAAATCAACGCGCCATCCTTGCGGACGTTCCAGTTTGCGCTTCTTTCCCCGCCGACTTTTTTCAACAAAGCCTGCCAAACCTTGTCGGCGTGGGGGCGGACCGATTCGGGCAGAATAAATGAGGCATGCTGCCCGACAGCCTCCGCGGAACTGAATCCGAACATCGCCTGGGCCGCGGGATTCCAGCGGGTGACCCGGAAATCCCGATCCCATTCGATCACGGCCACAGGCGTCCGCTCGACATGGAGGGTCAGCTTTTGGTAGGCCATCCGCAACGCCTCCTCCGCCTGCTTTTGTTCGGTAATGTCTTCGTATGTTCCCAGTACGCCGATGATTTGGCCTTTTGAGTTTTTTAACGGAACCTTGCTCGTTTTCAGCCAACTTTTTTTTCCCGTTTTCGCCGTTTGGGGCTCCTCGTAATTCAATACGGGAACGCCGCTTTCCATGATTTTTTTATCATCGGCCCGATACGAGTCGGCCTGATCGCGCCAGCCCATTTGATAATCATCCTTGCCGACCAGCTCCTCGGGATCCTTAAACCCGGCGTCCAACGCAAAATGTTTGTTGCAGCCCAGGAACTTTGATTCGCGATCCTTCCAGAAAACGCGGACCGGAATTGTGTCCATAACCGCTTTTAGCATCTGCCGGGATTCGACCACGTTTTCTTCCGCCCGCTTCCGTTCGGTGATGTCGACATAGCTGGCCCGCAACAGCCGGCGGGTGGACGACGGAAGCCTCACCAGCCTCACCTCGCAATGCACGTCCCGCCCTTCGGCGTTGTGGAGCAGGCGTTCAAAAACAACTTCGTTGCCCGCCAAGGCCTGCTCGATGTGCATCGGAACACTTTCGGCGACCGGCTTTCCATCCGGCTTCCGGTCTTGATAGAAATTTCCGGGACCCGCGCGAAGCAACTCTTCCGCCGTGCAACCGAAAAGCCGCTCGGCGTTGAAGTTGACATCCACGAAACGTCCCAAATCGACATCAAACACCGCGATGGCTTCCGGCGCCCGTTGCACGAGAATCCGGAACCGCTCTTCGCTCTCCTTCAGCGCCGTCTCGGCCTCCTTGCGCTCGGTGATGTCGCGCATGTTCAACACCACGCCCTGGATGACGGGGTCGTCCAGAAGATTGCGCGCAACGGCTTCCATGACCCGCCAGGCGCCCGTGCGGTGCCGCAGGCGCAACTCGCCCTTCCGGATCGCGCCCGGCTGCTCGACCCCCTCCATCATCAAGCGGTTGAGCTCCGCCCGGTCGTCGGGATGAACGAGGTCCGCTATCTTTTCGCCCAGCGCCACCTTCTCCGGAAAGCCCAGGATGTGTTCGACGTTGAGGCTTTTGTACAGCATCTCGCCGCGTCCGTCCAGGATCAGGACAAGGTCCGTCGCCCTTTCCGTCAGCGTGCGAAAACGGGCCTCGCTCTCGCGTAGCGCGTTTTCCGCCAGCTTGCGGGCGGTGATGTCCACAACCTGCACCACGAAATAGGCGGGCTTGCCGAGGCCGTCGCGCACCAGCACGGCCCGGGTCTCTCCCCAGACGAGGCCGCCGGTCTTGTATCTGTACCTTTTTTCAAATCGATGAACGGATCCCTCTCCGGTCAGCAGCTGGTGCATGAGCACGGAGGTTTTCTGCCAGTCCTCCAAAAATGTGATTTCCCGCAACGATTTGCCCATCAGCTCCTTTTCGGTGTAGCCGAGGAATTCGCAAAAAGCCGGATTGACCGAGATGAACTGGCCCTCCGGAGACAGCATGGTCATGCCGATGGCCGCCTCCTGGAAAAGGCTGCGCAGGCGCGCCTCGCTTTCCTGCAGCGCCAGGTCGGTCCGCTTGCGCTCGATGGCGTAGCGCATGGCTCGCACCAGCATGGATCCGTTGACCTGGCCCTTGACGAGGTAATCCTGAGTTCCCTTTTCCAGGGACTTATACCCGAACGTCTCGTCTTTGAATCCGCTCAGCACCACGATGGGAACGGACGGGTAGACGCGATGGACGGTCTCCAGCGTTTCGAGCCCGCGGCTGTCGATCAGGTCCAGGTCCAGCAACACGCCGTCGAAACTCTGCTCGCCGAGAATTTTCAGCCCCTCGCTCAGGCGGCGCACATGGGCGAGCGTCCAGCGCGAGCCGGTGTCGGCGAGAAGCTCGCGGACAAAAACGGCATCCGCCGGATTGTCCTCGATGTGCAGGACCTTCAACATGGTTCCATTGTTGGCCATCCGTGACTCCTCAGCTATTGAGAAATCATGCCCGGATGAGGCCAAAAGGGATATCGGGGAAACCCTCAGGTCGTTCTTCGCTTTGGATGAGTCGCGCGGCGGAGCCTGACCCCGTTCAGCGGTACGCGCCGAACTCGCGGGCGGCGTCGAACAGGGCCAGAATGTTTTCGGGCGGCACATCCCGGTGGATGTTGTGTTCCTGATTGAACACATATCCGCCACCGGGCTTGAGGATCGCCATCCGCTCGGCCACCCGCGCGCGCACGCCCTCCGGCGAGGCCGACCGCAGCACCCGCTGGGTGTCGCACCCGCCGCCCCAGAGCACAAGCTTCCGCCCGAACTCCGCCTTCAGTCGGGCCGGATCCATGTTCGCGGCCGAGGCCTGAATCGGATTCAGTATATCCACACCGGCCTCGATAAAATGTGGGATCAGGTGGTAAACCGAGCCGCATGAATGCAGAAAGGTTTTCCATGGCGTGTTCGCGTGGATCCAACCGCACAGCCGCGCGTAATGAGGCTTGATCAGCTCCGCCCATAGCTCGGGCTTGATGAACTCCCCGCGCTGCGCGCCGCCGTCGTCCGCCGCAATTCCCCAGGCGAACGCGCGATCGCCCACCGCCTGGTGCAGCAGGTTCAGGCACCGGATGCTCGCGTCCACCGATCGGCCCATCCTCTCGTGGCACAGCTCGGGCTCCGTCATGAGCATCACCCTCCAGTCGCTCGGCCGGCCCAAGGTCACGTTGGACCGGCCCCAGCCCAGTAAGGCGTATTCCGTGCCCTCGAACATCTCCTTCGAATGGCGGGCCATCGCATCGAGCGTGGCATCGGGGATGTCCTCCGCGCCGCCGGCATCCGGCAGGTTCCAGCCGCCGCCGGCTTCTTCCCCAATCGTCGGGCCGGGCGGGAAGAGGACCGACTCGCCGGAGAACAGGGTGCGCGGAACCCAGTTGGCGACCGGCGCCAGCTGCGCTTCCACCATCGATAGGTCCAGGGGCGCCACATCCGCATGAAACGCCTTGAGAATGGGCTCCTCCACCCAGGCGGTCATGAGTCGGGCGTCACAAAGCTTGGGGACGTCGGTGATGCCCAGCTTGCGGCACACCCGGACATAGGCTTCCACGGAAATGCCCGAGGCTTTCACCCCCCCCAGATCGACCGGAACGCGGTCCGGCTCTTCGAAACACAACGTCTTTAGCACCCGTTCCCGTGATGTCATCCAGCACCCCTTATGATTTCAACAAGAATACCCGGCCGCATGGGTTTGTCCAGATTTTACATCCCGCCACCCACCCGCACCGGGGTATTGCTCCTTCTTGACACCCGCGGCCCCCGCCCTCCATACTGCCCCCATGCGCTCCGGAGGAAAACTGCGCAAGATTTTATCAAATGAGGAGTCCCGCCATGTCCGAATTCCGTTATTCCCCTTCCCAGTGGGTTCCATTCCGCGACGAAAAAGTCCTCCGGATCAAGACGCACATGGACGCCGGCAAGACCTGTGTGCTGATCATGCCAAACGCGGCCGACATCGAACCACTCTGGAATCGGGGATATTGATATGCGTTACACGCAACTGGGCATCCGCGGCCCTCAGGTCTCGCGCCTGGGCTTCGGATGCATGCGGCTTCCCATGGGAACCGATGGCAAAATCGTCCGCGAGCTGGCCATTCCCATGCTGCACCGGGCGGTCGACTTGGGCGTGACCTACTTCGACACCGCCGTGGGCTACTGCCAGGGCGACAGCCAGCGCGTTCTGGGCGAGGCCTTTGCAAACGGCTTGCGCGAAAAGGTCGTCATTTCCACCAAAAACCCCTCCCACGCCGCCTCCGACGAGGATTGGCTGGCCCGCCTTTCCGAGTCGCTCAAGCTCCTGCAGACGGACCACCTCGACATCTACAACTTCCACGGGCTGACGTGGGACGTCTTTGAAAAGCAGATCCGCGAGCCCGGCAAGTTGCGCCTGATGAAGCGGGCCAAGGCGGACGGGCGAGTCCGCCACATCTGTTGCTCGTTTCATGATTCCGCCCCGGCGCTGATTAAATTGGCGGAAACCGGGGAATTCGACTCCATCACCGTGCAGTACAACCTGTTGTACCGCGACCTCGAAGGAGCCCTCGATCGCTGCCGCGAGCTGGGCGTCGGGGTCGTCGTCATGGGCCCCGTGGGCGGCGGCCGCCTGGGCGTGGACAGCGAACGCATCCGCGCGTTGCTCAAGGGGGAAGCCCCATCCACGCCCGAAGCGGCGCTTCGCTTCGTGCTGGCCCATCCGGGGGTGAGCCTCGCCATCTCGGGCATGACCACCCTTTCGCAGGTCGAGGAAAACTGCCGTATCGTTTCGGAGAAGGATCCCTTCACCCCCGCCCAGATCAAAGCCCTGGAAGAGGAGCTGGCCCGGGTTCGCGCCATTTCAAGCATCAACTGCCCGGCCTGCGGCTACTGCCTGCCTTGCCCCGCCGGGGTGGACATCCCGGAAAACTTCCGCATCTACAACGAATTCAAGCTCTATGGCCTGACGGCGACGGCCAAAAGGGCCTACGCCTCCCTGAACCGGACGGGCGCGGCCTGTACCGAATGCGGGTCCTGTTTGAGCCGTTGCCCGCAAAAACTTTCCATTCCCCGCCTGTTGCGCCGGGTCATGGAGGAACTGGACGACACCTACAAGGAATTCGGCGCCACGCTCTCCCTGGCCAGCGGCTTGAAGGGCCTCGTCGTGGTCCGCAATCTAACCCGGCCGGCCGCCCCCTTCACCACCACTGTCTCCTTGGAAGAGGGCGTAACCGTCCAGCCTGAAGCAATAAAAACCGGCGAACTGGCCACCGACAAATCCTTCCGTCAAACCGTTTCGCTGACGGTGCCAGATGGCGTGGGCTTTTTGCGCGGCTCGCTTCGGACCGAAGGCGGCGGCGAAGAACGATTCACGCCCGTGGCCCTGCCCTTCTTCCTCATCCCGGCCGGCGGCTGGCGCCGGCACGAGGCCGTGATCGATCCGCGCACCTTCCGCGAACCCGAAGCCGCCGCCGCAGTCGGGTACCGGGTCTTTCTGCGGCGCGATGCCGAAGCCATTCACGCCCGTCTGGCCCTGCGCTCAAAGCTCGAAGGGCTGGCCAAGCCGGGCGAACTGCCGGGCGCCCGGCTCGAGCTCTTCGTCGACCTTCGCCCCCATTCCCGGGGGGCCCGTAATTCTTACGAAGAGGGCGTTGAGCAGATCTATATCGGGCTCAACGAGCCGGGAGAGGCCCGGACCAAATCGGGCCGCCCACTCGCCCTGAACATTAAAGTTACTCACACAGCCGAAGGGTGCGAGGTGTCGCTTTCGATACCGTTCAAACCCTTTCTGGCCGCAAACTCCCTGCCGCCTTCGGAAATCGGACTTGACTGGATGCTGGTCGTGGCCAATGCGGAAGGCGTTGAAATCGGTCATCCGACCTACGGGCAACACAGGAGCCTGCAGGCCAATCCAAAGCTTTTCACGCGCGCCTTTTTCGTGTAAACTACCTCCTTATAAAAAAGGAAGTTTATCATGAATCGACGCGATTTCCTGAAAACCACCACCGTCGCCGCCATCGGAAGCCTCACCACACCCCGCTTGTTTGCCGAAACAGCCCCAGCGGCGGGCCCCGCGCCAACCGTCTGGGTCGTGCAGGGTAAAAACATTTCCGCCATGCTCCAAAAAGGCATGGAGCTGGCCGGCGGCTGGGGCACTTTCGTAAAAAAAGATGCGAGAGTGACTCTCAAGCCCAATGCGGCCTGGGCCGTCAAACCGGAAGATGGCGCCAACACCCACCCCGAACTGGTGCGGGCTTTCTGCCTCGGCGCTTTCGCCGCGGGGGCCAAGTCCATCTCGCTTCCCGAACTGACCTGTTCGCCCACCGCCCAGGCCTTTGCCATGAGCGGCATCGAGGCGGCCCTGAAAGACACCCGGGCCCGGCTCTACAAGCCCGAAAAGGAATCCGAATTCCGCAAGATCGCGATTCCCCGCGGGGTCGCCATCCAGGAAGCCCTGGTTCCCGTGGACGTGCTCGACTGCGACTGCCTCGTCAACATGCCGGTGGCCAAAAACCACGGCGCGGCCACGCTCACGCTCTCAATGAAAAACTGGATGGGGTCGGACAAAAATCGCGGCTCTTGGCACCGCAAAAACCTGCACCAGTGCATCGCCGACTTCAGCACGGCGGTGAAGCCCGCCCTGGTCATCATCGACGCCACCCGCATCATGACCACGAAAGGGCCGCGCGGACCGGGCGAAATGAAATATCCGGATAAAATCATTGTGGGCCTCGATCCCGTGGCCTGCGATGCGGTCGCCACCACCCTCTTCGGGCTGAAACCGTTCGACATTCCGTTTATCCGCATGGCCCACGACATGGGCGTCGGCTGCGGCGACCTGACCGCCATCAAAATCGTGGAGGCAACGGCGTGAGGGCGGGGCCTCCGCTCCGGCGGATCCTACACCCGGTTGCGACGCTGCTCGCCCTCGTACTGGCGCTCCAGCTCGTTCCCTGGGGTCCGGCCGCCAGCCTCTTTCCCTCCCTGAGCCCCCTGCTGGCCCTGGGCGGCGCGCTGGCCCGGCGCGCCTTCTGGCCGGCGGCCGCCCTTGGTGTTCCTGTTTTGCTCCTCGCCTTCCGGCACAGGCGCTGGTTCTGTTTCCACCTCTGCCCCACGGGCTTCTGCGCGGAAGCGGCCGGCCGGCTGAATCGCGGATCCGTCAACCGGTTTGCCGCGTGGCCGAAACTGGGCGGCTGGCTGGCCTGGCTGATCCTCGGCGCCGCCGCCACCGGCCTTCCTCTTGCGCTGGGGCTGGACCCGCTGGCCCTGTTCAACGCCTTTTTCAGCGCGTGGCGCCGCCCCCTGGAGGCCGGCCTGCCGCCGCTGGCGGCAGGGTTCCTCCTGGTGATGGCGATCAGCCTTCTGCGCCCGCATCTCTGGTGTCTGCGCCTGTGTCCCCTGGGCGGCCTTCAGGACCAGCTGCACGCCCTGGCCCGCCTGACGCGCCGCGAGCCCGATCCGGCCCGCCGGCTCTTCCTGGGCGCGGCCGCCGGCGGCGCGGCCGCCCTGTTGCTGGCCCGGAAATCGGAAAGCGACCCCGTTCTGCGCCCTCCGGGGGCGGCCCCGGAGGCCTCCTTCAAGGCGTTATGCGCCCGTTGCGGGGCGTGCGTGAAAGCCTGTCCGCACGCCATCCTCCACCCCGATCTGGGCGAGGCCGGCCTGGGCGGGCTCCTGGCGCCGCTCATGCGCTATGGAAAAGGCTACTGTTTCGAGCAATGCAAGGCCTGCACGGAGGTCTGCCCGACGGGCGCCATCCGCCATTTGAGCCTGGAGCAGAAACGGAAGCTGGCCCTCGGCACGGCCGTGGTGGAGAAAAGCCGTTGCCTGGCCTGGCAAGACGGCCTCTATTGCATGGTCTGCCAGGAGTTTTGCCCCTACTCCGCGATCGAAGCGGTGGAGCGGAAAGGGGTCAACTGTCCCGTCGTCATCGCCGATCGTTGCCGGGGTTGCGGCGCCTGTGAGAACGACTGCCCCGCCCACCCTCTAAAAGCCATCACCGTTCGCCCGGGCCGGCAGCGGGAGCTGGCGGATTGAGCGCGGCGGCCCGGTCCCGCACGGCATGGGCGATATCGCGAAGACGGATAAAGTAGGGCTGATCGGCCTCGTCCGCGAGGTCGGCCATGACGTTCAGCCGGCGGAGATTCTCCTCGAGCACGGCGCAGCATTCCGCATCCAAAGCGCCGAGCCGGATGAAGGCGGAGACGCAGGCCGCCGCAAGGGCATCCACCTGCTCGAACCGCAGGCCTTCGACCTCCCGCAGCCGGCTTCCTTCCGGAAACTCCTCCAACTCGAACAGCTCCCACATTTCCTTCAGCGACTCATTCACCGCTTCTGTCCCCCCCTCCGTCAGTCCGAATTTTGAACCTCTTAGCTTGTCTTCGAACCGGCAGGCGGGTCCGAAAGGGCCGCGCCGATGGCCGGATAATCGTAGGCGGCGAGCAGGCGGCGCAAAGCGTCAACCGCCGGCGACTGCCGCTGCCCCGCCAAGAGCTCCTCCAGTTCGGCAACATCCGCCCCGCGGGCCGCTTTGCACAGGGCGGCCCGCAGTTCAGCCGGCCATTTCGCGGCATCGGAAAGCGCGTATTCGTCCTGCCGTTTTTCAGCCCCGGCCCCCGATGCGGCATATTCGTACTGGACCGGCAAATGCGTCCGGAAAACGTCGAGCAATTCCACCAGCTTGAACGGCTTGCGGACGTAGCCGGTCAAGCCGGCGGCCAGGATGCGTTCCTTGTCGCTCTCGAAGGCGCTGGCGGTCAGGGCGATCACCGGGCAGGCGCGATCCTTGAACTGTTCCTGAATCTTTTTCGTGGCCTCGATGCCGTCCATGACGGGCATGCGGATGTCCATGAGCACGAGGTCGGGCAAGATCGCCCCGTACTGCGTCAGCGCCTCCTGGCCGTTGGACGCCTCGCTGATCTCGAAGCCGAGCGACTCCAGAGCGCGGACAATCACGCGGCGGTTGATCGATTCATCATCCACCACCAGTATCCGGGGCGGGCGCTGCCCGGCCATGACCGCGCGGCTGATAACCGCATTGGGCTCCACCGGGCCGGCCTCGGCCCCCGGGGGAAGATCGTAGGGGATTTCACAGCGGAAAATGCTCCCTTTCCCGGGTTCGGTCCAGACCAGGGCGATTTCGCCGCCCAGCAGCTTGGCATAGCGGCGGCTGATGGAGAGGCCGAGGCCCGTCCCGCTTCCTGTGCCCATCAGCCCCTCCCCCTGCATGAAGGTCTCAAATATCTTTTCCCGGTCCCGGGCGCTGATGCCGGGACCGGTATCCTCCACCTCGCACCACAGGATGCCGCGGTCCGAGGCGGCAAAGACGGAAACCCGGATCAGCACGCGCCCGTTGCGGGTGAATTTTACCGCATTGCCGATCAGGTTGATCAGGATTTGGCGCAGCTTGCCAACGTCCGAAACAATGCGCCGGGGGACACCGGCATCCAGGCCGAGCTTCAGCTCCACCCCCTTGGCACGGGTGCGGACTCGGAACATGGCCTCCATGTCCCGCAACAGCTCAAACAGATCGAAGGGCGCGGGCTCAACCGAAACGCGGTCCGCCTCGATCTTGGAGATTTCGAGAATGTCGTTGATCAGCCCCAGCAGGTGCTCCCCGCTGCGGGCGATGGTCTCCACTTGTTCCCGGCTTTCCGGAGACAAGGCGGCATCCCGCGCCAGCACCTGGGCAAAGCCGAGAATGGCATTCAGGGGCGTCCGAATTTCGTGGGACATGTTGGCCAGAAACATGCTCTTGGCCTGGCTGGCCGCATAAGCCGCATCGCGGGCCTGGCGCATATCGGCCTCGTGTTTGAGCCCGACGGCGATCTCGCGCGACAGCATGTGGTTCCGAATGACAATGATGACGATGACAACACCGGCGAGCCCGAGGCCGGCCAGCACCAGCGACACCAGGGCGCGCCAATTGAACCGGTCCCGCGGCACCACCACCCAGGCGTTGTGAATGCGATCGCGCTCCTCTCCGGGAATGGCGGCCAAAGCCTTGTTGATGATCCCCGCCAGGACCGGCCAGTCCTCCCGAACCGCAAAGGCGAGGCGGATCTCGTAAGGCGTCGAAAGAACCACACGCAAGTTGCCGTCAATGCGGTTAAGGGCCGGAATGACCGTGGCCATAACGCCAATAAACGCGTCGGCCTTGCCGGCCCGCACCAGCTCCAGGCCCCGCTCGACACTCTGGGCGCTTTCCGGTTGCAACCAGGGGTAGTCCCGTCGCAGCCGCATCAGTGCCGACGGGTAGGGATTGAATTCGACAAACCGCTTATCCTTCAGGGAGGAGAGGTTTTCCACGTAGGGGGCCCCCTCGCGCATGACCACCACCATGGGCGAGAACACGTAGGGGTGGGTGCGGATAAAACCCGATTGAAGCGGGGCCGATTCCTCCACGTTCGCGAGGACGTCCAGCCGCCCCATCCGGGCCATGTCCTCGAGCTCCGCCGTGGAATGCGTTTGCAGGGCAAAGGGGAACCCAATAAACCGGGAGATGTGGAATTCGTAATCCGCCACCATGCCGGCCGATTCCCCCCTGTGGGACACAAAGGAAAAAGGGGGGCAGTCGGTGTTGAATCCGAACCGGATCACAGGATGACGGTCCACCCACCCGGTTTCCTCCGGGGTGAGCGCGGCCCGCTCCTCCAGCGAAACCGCCGAGACCGCCGGACCGGATAACTCTTTCGCCGTAGCCTGGAAAATGGCGCAGCCAAAAACCACTAAAAGTGAAAACCCTATCTTCATGGGCCCGACGCTGTTTCTTTTCCTTTTCCGTCCGACGGTTTCAACAGCGTGAACCAGAAAATGCTTCCACCGCCCGTTTTGACGCGAAACCCGATTTCCCCGCCTTCGGCCTCCACCACCATGCGGCTGAAGACCAGCCCCAGGCCCATGGAATTCTTCCCCGCCCCCTCGCCGCCAACGCGACCGAACTTGTCAAACAGCTGGTCGGCGACTTCCGGCGGCACGCCGGCGCTCTGGTCGACGACCGAAAAACGGATGTGCTCGTCCTCGTCCTCCACCAGAAGGGCGATGGTGGTCCCGTTGGGCGAATGCTTGACGGAGTTGCTGAGGAAATTGATCAGCACCCGGGTGGTCAGCGCCGGGTCGCAAAGCGCCTCCCACTGCGGCGGCGGCAGGGAATAGGTGAAACGGTGGTGTTTCATCAGGCCGCCCATGATGCGAACGGCATCCCGGATAATCCCGTTGATCGAAACCGGGGTGAGTTGCACCAATTTCCCGCCGCTTTCCATTTTATAGACATCGAGGATGTCGGCGATCATCTGTTGCAGGACCCCGATGGAATCCTTCGCGTCTCCCAGGTAGCGCCCCGCCTTATCGTCGGCCGTCAGGGCCTTGGACAGGCTTGCCAGCTCCAGCGAGGAGGCGATATTGGAAAGCGGAGTGCGCATGTCATGGATCAGCAGATGAACCAGCTGGCCGCGCATTTTCTCGGAGAGTTCCAGCTGGCGGCATTTCTCCGCCATCTCGCCGCGCAACTGGGCCAGCCGCAGATGCGTTTCGATGCGGATCCGCACTTCTTCCATGTGAAATGGCTTGGTGATGTAATCGACGCCGCCGACCTCGAAGGCCCGGACCTTGTCGAGCAAATCCCCCATCGCGCTGAGAAAGACGAGCGGCATGTCCTTGAGCGACGGTATTTGCTTCATCCGGCGGCAGGTTTCATAGCCGTCCAGTTCGGGCATGCTTACATCCATCAGGACCAGATCGGGCGTGATGTGGCGGGCCAGCTCGAGAGCGGCCGCGCCGCTGGTGACGGGCCGCACCTTGTAGCCTTCACTGCGCAAAAAATGAACCAGCAACTGGAGATTGGCCGGCATGTCGTCCACAATCATGATATTGGCCTGGCGGCGGCCGGATGTGGCAATGTCGTTCATGGCAACCCCTTCTGATTCAAGATCGGACAGATCCTTCGGCACCTTGCCTCCGGCTCTTAAACTAACAAAACGAAGCACAGAAACAAGGATAGAAAAACACGCATTCCCCGCGGGCGGCTTTCAGAGCGACCGGATCCCCGCACGAACCCGCATCAGCTCAAAGGATTGCCCGACCCGTTTCGTCTTCCGCATCGGGCGTGGAAAGGTCACGAGCCACAAGGGGGCGCAGTTGAAAAAAACGCCCGGATCTCCGCGCGGATCGGTCATCAGGCGCCACACCTTGGCGTCTTTCATGACGACCTCCACATAGGCGAAACTGAATGGCCCCATCAACCCAGCCACGCAGGCCGAAGCGGCCAGCCCACCACCCTGGGCATAACTGATGCGAACGGCATCGATGTCTGTATAATACAAGCGGGCCAGCCGCCCCCCTTCCCGGACGTACCAGCCGCCGGCATCGGCCCAGACAGGCCCCTGGATTTCGGCAGGCGCCGCCGGATCCGACAAGGCGTTAAGCCGGGCCGCCCGTTCGATGACCGTTACGGCTTCCGCAGGCGTCATCCGATTACCGCGCGGCAACGTCACGTTCGCGGTTCCGCATCCTCCCGCGAACGCCAGCCCCGCCAGCGCGCCCACAACGGCCCATGCCTTGCCCATGCTTCCGCTCCTTTGCTCTTCCCCGGCCATTTTATGAAGACGACGGTTTGCCCGAAAAAATCAGACAGGCGGCGGCCACAATCAGGATAAACGCCGCCGCATAGTTCCAGCGGAAGTCCTCCTTGAGATACACGATGGAGAAAACACTGAAAACCACCAGGGTGATGATTTCCTGAATCGTCTTTAACTGCGCGGCAGAAAAAGTCCGATGCCCGATCCGATTGGCCGGCACCTGGAAACAATACTCCAAAAAGGCGATGCCCCAGCTCAGGAGGATCACAATCCACAGGGGTGACGCCTTGAACTTGAGATGCCCGTACCAAGCGAACGTCATAAAGACATTCGAGACGGTCAGAAGCAAAATGGGAATCCAATAGCCGTTCATTTACCCCTTCGTCTTCATGTCCCGTTCAGAGACACACGGGGCGCCGCCGGCGTGGTCGCGGATGATCGCGGCCACCGCCCCGGGATCGGCCGTCTCGAGGCGGTCCAAAACGCGGTCCCACCGGCAGGCAAAGCTCCCCTTCTCATCGCGCGGCCGGTACCGGAACAGGGCGCGAAAGGCCCGACGGTGGCGCCGATACCCCTCCCGGATGTGCGCGAAGCGCCGAGTGAAACCGTCCAGGAAGGCCTCCGTAAATGCGTCGGGGTCGCCCACCAGAGCGGCGCGGCGGCGAATCGGCTCCGCGTAGGCGGGCGCCAGGCGGTCGAAAGACGAGGTGAAATCCGTAAAGGCGCCGGTGTGGTCCGAAACCGCGAGGCGGAGGAGCCGCCCCTCCGCGTCGAAACAGGCGATCTCGTCGCCATCGTCGAAGATGGGAACCCCCGAACGGCCGGCGCAGCCCACGATCAGGTTCGGAGCCGCCGCCTCGCCGAGCAGAACGGCCAGCCGCCCGGCGAAGACCGGATCGCGGTAGGCGGCGGGCGGAAGCTTGTCCGTGGCCCGGCCATCGATATAATCGCGCTCAAAACAGGTGAGCCAGTAGGTGGCGCCCGCATAGCGCCGGGCGGGACCCGTATACCGCTCCTGGATACGACGGGTGACGACACGGGGCGGCAGGTTCATGCCCAGCTGGCGGCAGCCCAGCCGGCGGTCCAGCACGTAGTCCACATATTCGTCCGATTCCATAACCGCCGCGAAAAACTCCTTGCCGGCGTCAAGGTGTTCCGGCACGCCCCACTTCTGTACGCGCAGGATGTGCACCACGGGTTCGGCGCGTTCGGGGTCCTTGACCTGGGCAATGTAGACTGTGTGACGGGCCTGCCCGTCGTTGACGCGATGAGACAGCGACCGGCTGATCCGGCCGATGTTGACGTGCTCGATGTCCCCATACTCGCGGATGTAATTGAAGATGAAAGCGCGGGCGCGCAAATCGCAGAGCCGGCGGAGGACGGCATTGTCGGGCTCCCGGTCCAGCTCGTCGAACACGCTGTCGAAAATCAGTTCGCCCTCCTCGATGCGCCCGCCGGGCAGCCATTCGACCTGCATGAAAAATTCGGGACTGAGCCCCCTCAGCAGATCGTCGCTGATGGCTTCGTCGCGGCGACCGAGCAACACGCTGAACATGCGGTTGCGCCACTCCATGTCCGCCGGATCGTCCTCGCGCAAAGAGGGCGGAACGGCCCGCTCGAACCGGAGCGTGAGATCCCCGTGCGCGGCCCGCAACGCCTCCGGCGCCAGGGCGCCGAAATCATACCGCTCGAAATCGGCCGCCCCGAAGGCAACGCCTGCCAGGAAGAAGTCGATTTCGGGGCTTCCAAACCGGTTCAGCCGCCGGCTGTGGGTCTGGATCTCCAGCAAATGCAGAAGAAGCTCGCCGAAGCCGAGACCGCCAAGGCCCCGAAAAGCAGACAGCGTGATGTAGCGCGTGCCGGTCAGGCGGTTGTAATAATAGATCACCCCGCCGCCGATGGAAAGGCGGGAGGACTCAAGCATGGCCCGCATTTCCTCCGCGGTCCGCGGCAGGCCGCTCATCCGCCAATATTCGCCCCGGTCGCGCAGGGCGTTCCGCACCTGGGGATTGGTGGCGTACAGGAAACGGATCCGGCGCTTCGAGACCAGCTCCTGGAGAAGCTCGTCGGCCCGGAACGAAAGGCCCATCGCCTCGGGATCGGGACGGATGAGGATGGCGTCCGGCTCGATGATCAGATCCACGGATTCGTTCCACTCGGCTTCCTGCTCCGCGGGGTCGAGGGCGGGTCGGCCTTCCGCGGCGCGCCCGGCGTTAAGGGCGTGCGCCCACGCCGCGCGCTGGGTGGCGTGAATCCCCGGCAGGGTCACCAGCCCCGGCGTCCGCAGGAACACCGTGGCGATGCGCGACTTGAGCCGCCCGCCGGCATCCCTATCAAAAGGACGATCGCCCAGGATGATCACGCGCGCCTCCTTTTCATGTGCGCCCGAAGCGGCGGTGCAATTCGGGGAACGAAAGCCAGATCATGGTCGGCCGCCCGTGGGGGCAGGTGTAGGGCATGTCCGCGGCCGCGAGATCGAGCACCAGCTTTTCGATCTCGGCCAGCGTCAGGCGGTCGCGCTGCTTGACGGCGCTCTTGCAGGCGGCCTCGGCGAGCCGCTCCTCGCTCCACCGCGCGCGGGAAGGGCCCGACCCGGCGGCCTCCAGCTCGGAGAGGATGTCGGGCAGCAGCCGCGCCGCGGAAACATCGCCGAACAGAACCGGCAGCGCGTCCACGGCCACGGTGTCGCCGCCGAACTCGGCCAGCCCGAACCCCAGGCGCCGCAACAATTCGATGTGGCCGCGGCAGGCCTGCCCGTAAGCGGGGGGAAGGTTTACGGTCTCAGGGACAAGAAGATTCTGGCTTTCCACGTTGCCGGCCGCCAGGGCCTTCATGAAGCGTTCGAAGAGCACGCGCTCGTGGGCGGCGTGCGGATCCAGAAGGACAAGGCCGTCGGCGGTTTCCAGGACCACATAGAGCGAGCCGACCTGGCCCAGAATCCGGCACCAGTCCCAGGGGCTTCGCCCGGCTTCGGCCGCCGGAGTCGGCCCAGGCGTTTGATCCTGTATGGGGAACGATGCCCCCGCGCTTTCGCCAGGCCCCGGGGACTGCGGAAGGCGCGGATAGCGGAAGGCGCGGGCGGGCGGCAGATCGGCGATCGGGAACGCGGCGCCATACCGGGGCGGCCCCGCGGGCGGCGGGGGCGGCGCGGCGGCGGCGGCGGCCAGCAGCGCGGCGCCGTCAAAAGCCAGCGCGCGGCGCAGGGCGCCGATCACGGCGTCGCGGACCTCGTTGTGGTCGCGGAAGCGGACCTCGCGTTTCGTGGGATGCACGTTCACGTCCACCCGGTCGGCGGGCACTTTTAAAAACAGGAACAACACCGGGTTGCGATCCGAGGCCAGCAGGGTGTGATAGCCTTCGCGCAGGGCGCGCGCCAGCGACGGGGCGGTGGCGGGCCGGCCGTTGATGAAAAGATATTGCTCCCCGCGGTCGAGGCGGGCCGCCTCCGGAACGCCGGCAAAACCGCTCACGGCCACGCTTCCCGCGGTATGCGAAACCGGCCGCAGGCGGGACAAATACTCCGCCCCGAAAAGGTCGCGAATGCGGTCGGCCAGGGAAGCGCCGCCGGCCAAACTGTAAAGCGTGCGGCCTTCGGCCCTCAGGTTCATGCCGGTTTCCGGATGGCCGAGAGCCTGGGTCAGAAAAGCCAGGCGCAGGTGACCGGCCTCGGTCTCCGGGGCGCGGAGGAATTTGCGGCGGGCGGGCATGTTGAAAAACAGGTCGCGCACCTCGAACGTCGTCCCTGGCGGGGCGCCGGCTTCCCGGACGTCCCCGAGGCGGCCGCCGGCCAGGGTGAGCTCCGTGCCCGACTGCGCCCCGGCGGGGCGGGTGACCAGCCGGAAGCGGGAGACGGAGGCGATCGCGGCAAGCGCCTCGCCGCGGAACCCGAGCGTCGCCAGGTTGGCAATGTCCTCCGCCTCGCGGATCTTGCTGGTGGCGTGGCGCTCGACCGACAGAAGCGCGTCGTCCCGGTCCATGCCGCAGCCGTTGTCCGAAACGGCGATGCGCTTGATGCCGCCCGCCTGGATGTCGACGTCGATCTGCGTGGCCCCGGCGTCCAGGGCATTTTCCATCAACTCCTTGAGCACGGAAGCGGGCCGATCCACCACTTCCCCGGCGGCAATCTGATTGGCCACCACATCGGACAGAATCTGGATGCGGGCCGGCATTACATGCTGAGCACGGAAAGATTTTGCAGCTTGTTCTTGGAACAAAGATCCAGGAGTTGGATGAGCCTTTCGTGGGGGGAGTCCGGGGCGCACTTGATCAGGATGGTCTGGGTCTTGCTGTACCCGGCGAGCTTGCCCAGCATGCGGTCCAGGGATTCCAGGCCCATGGGCTTGTCGTTGATGGTGTAACCATCGACAAAGATGCCGATCGTAACCAAGTCGTCCACTTTTTCCTGAGGCACCGCTTGGGGATCCGGGGCGGGCCGATACACATCGAGATGGGCGATGATGTCCTCGAACTTCATGGAAACCAGGAAAAAGATGAGCAACTGGAAGACGCAATCGATCATGGGCGTCATGTCCAGCTTGGCCTCTTCGTAAACGGTTCGCCGGGTGCGTTTCATTTCTTGGCTTCCTTTTGGATGGCGGCGAACTGGATGCGCCACAAGCCCACGCCCGAACAGATGTCCATCACGCGCCGGATGTCCTGGTGCGGCGCCGTGAGGTCGCCGCGAATGAGGATGGGAATGCCGAACCCGGTCTTGTAAATGGAGCCCTGCAGGATGGCCTTCAGCAGGTCGGGCCTCATGTAGGTCCCTCCCAGCGAAATGCGGCCTCTCCGGTCCACCTCGATGGTGATGGTCCGGGGATCGCGCTCCTCGATCGACGGGCCATGCGGCGACTTGGCCAGCCGGATCGACTCATTGATCTGGTCCTGGTCCATTTTGATGGTGACCAGGAAAAAAATCATGAGCTGAAAGACCATGTCGATCATGGGCGTCATATCCAGCGCCGCATCTTCTCTGCTGAGTCTGGCCATAGGGCAGCCTCCTTATCCCGAAAACCGGGAACTTCCGGTTACTCGGAAACGACTTCCACGTTGCGCAGGTCCTTGACCAGCTCCATGGTGTGGGCCTGCATGCGCAGGATGATCTTGTTGGCCTTGTTGCGCAGGATGTGATAGACGGACATCACGGGAATAGTGATGCACAATCCGGCGGCGGTTGTGTAAAGGGCCTGGCCGATGTTCAGGGCCAGCGTTCCAGTCTGCGCCGCGCCCGAGCCCATGATGGCCAGGTTGAAAAAGGCGTAAATCATGCCCTGCACCGTGCCGAGCAGGCCAAGCATGGGCGAGATGGCGGCCACGAGCGTCAGGTACTGGATGCGCTGCATCATCTGTTCGCTCTCGAAATCGGCGGAAATGCCGATGGCCTCCTGGATCACGTCAAACCCCTCCTCCACATGGGAGAAGCCGGCGGTCAGAATGTTGGCCATCGGGCAGGGCTCGTTTTTGCAACTTTCCAGGGCCAACGCCACATCCCCCTGGCTCATGGCTTCTCGGACCTTTGCGAGCAGGGTCTGCGGCATGACGCGGTTGACGCGGATCAGAATAATGCCGTCCACAATGAAGTAGATGCCCGCGAACAAGGCGATCAGAAGCGCCAACCACAAGAACGTGCCCATGGTTCCGCTGCTGTTCACGATATCCATAAACCCGGGGGAGGTTGATGTTTTGGCGGCGGCATCGCCGGCGGCCACATCCTTGTCGAGCTGCATCTTGCCGGCGTCTTCCGCGGGGGCCGCTGCCGCAACCACCGCATCCCCGCCCGCCTCGTCCTGGGCGATCGCGCTTTCCGGAATCGCCGCGCCCATCATCGCCAACACCGCCGCCACCGTGAACCCTGTCAGCCATTTTTTCATTACCCTGCTCCTTTGACTCTTTCCCGCTGTCCGCTATGTTTAATCACGATTCCGTCACCCACCGCCCGCGTTTTTCGCATAGGGGCTGTTGGGATAGTCCTGCGCCAGCTTCTTCCTCAACTCGGCCGCCCGCGGATCGCGCAATTCGTCCAGGCGCTGGGCCGCCTTGAAGAGCGCCTCCGGCTGGATAGGCTTGACGTCCTCATAGAGCAACGCGGTGCGGAGAAAATCCAAGAGCGCCTCGTTCTTCTGTCCCTGCGCGGCATACATTTCACCGCGCATCATCTGCGCCAGGGCGGCCATGGGGCGGCTGCCCTCCTTGATGACCTTCTCGAGGTCGTTCTTCAGCGTCGGGAACATCTCGGCGATCTTGAGGGCATCCCAGTAACGGCGGCGAATGTCCAGCGACACTTTTTCAGCCGGCACGTTTTCCAGGTATTCCTTGTAGATCGAGACCGCTTTCTTGCCGTCCCTTTTGCCCAGATAGGCCTGGCCCAGGAGGTCGCGGGCCGTGTTGTCCCACTCCAACCCCACGTTTTCCGTGATGATGGCACCCAGCGGACCGATGGCCGCGTCGTACTTGCCCGCCGCCACGTTCGCCTGGGCCGCGGCCAGGGCGGCCGGCTTGGGGACCTCCACCTTTTCCACGTTTTTAGCGGGAATCGGCGTGGTGATGTTGTCGAGCGTGACCACGCTGTACTCCTGCGCGCTGGGCTTGAAGCGGATGGACTTGGCTTCGAAGACCTGGCCGGACTTCATGATCACCCGATCGGCCCGAAGCTCCGGGGCCGCCATGGCGAGCACCGTCGAAAGGGCCAGCGGCCAGCCGGATAAGATTGTTTTTTTCATTTTCAGGTCCTTTTTCGTTCTCGGTTTGCCTGTTTTCATTCTAACTTTCAAATCAGGGAGCAACCGGCGCCGCCCCGGCCATGGCCATTTTCTGTTGCGCCTTCTCGCGCCACTGCCGGGCCTGCACCATCAACCGGCCGTTCGGAAACTGCTGCAGATACAGCGTCGCATTGTCCATCAGGTCCTGGTTCATATCGCGCTCGAGCAACAGGGGCATGACCGCCTCAAAGGCCTGCTCGATGACGGGGCGCACCTTGGCGTTCCCATAATCGCTCAAAAGCACGAGTCGCTGGTGGGAGGCAATGGCGCTTTCGGGATCCCCTTTCAGGATCTGGATGCCGGCGAGTTCGAAATCGCGACGGGCCCGCTCCTCCGGCTTGGTCATCAGGCGGCTGGCCTGGTTCATGACGCGGATGGCGCTGTTGAACATTTTCAACCGGGGCTCTTCGGCCGTTTCCTGCTTGCCCATCGTCGCGTAGGCCTTGCTCAGCAGGAACCCGGCTTCGACCGTGAATCCGGAACTGGCATTGAGCGCCTTGAGGGCTTCGAGATGCCTGATCACATTCCGGGTGTCGCCGTTCGCCGAATAGGCCATGCCCAGATAATAGCGCAACGCCTCCTCCAGGGCTTTTTCGGGTTTCCCCCGCAACGCCTGTTCGAAGGCGCGAATGGCGATGCCGTTCTCGTTCTGTTCGAGCATGACGCGGCCGGCTTGATAGAACTGGGGGGCGCCGAACTTGCCGGGACTGGCGAACATCTCCTCGAACACCTTGGCGGCCTGGTCCTTCTGGCCCATTTCCAGCAAGCTGGTTCCGCGGGCGAAAACGGCGTTGCGCGCCTGCTCGGACTGAGGAAATTCGCGCGACAGACGGTCGTAACACTCGGCGGCCTCGGCATTCCGGTTCAGAATCAACAGCAGCACGCCCCGGCTGCTCAGCGCGCTGGGCGACAGTTCCGATTTGGGAAACATCTTCAAAAAGGCCGCGTAATCCTCGGCCGCCTGGGCCTGGTGGGAGGAGACTTTATCGGCCGGCTCGCGCAACCGGGAATAACAATAGGCCTTCCAGAACATGGCCTGCTCCAGCAGCTTGCGATTGGCCGCCTTTTCGTCGGGCGTGGAGGCATATTTCGCCTCCTCCTCGGTGAGCCCCTTGATCAGCTTGAAATACTCGTTGATGGCCGGAATCAGCCGGTCAACTTGCCGGTTGGCATCGGCCAGCCGGAAACGGGCGGATGCCAGCTGGGGCCCGAACGGGAGTTCGGCCGTGTAGCGGGTGAGCACGTCAACGGCGTTGCTCCAATCGCCCCGTTTTGTGTAACAGAGCGACAGGCGGTTGAGGGAGGCCAGATAAACCGAGGCGTTCGTATAATCCTGCGCCACCTGTGAATAATAGGAGACGGCCAAGTCGTAATTTTCCTTTTCGAGTTGCCGTTCGCCGGACTGGTAAAGCATGCTGGGCACCTGCTTGTGGTCGGAGAATTTTTCGAAAAAGAGCTGGTTCAAGAAAGCCAGAGACTCGTTATCGTTGATCTCTTCCGCCGCGCGGGCCAGGCGAACCAGGGCCGTCCCGGCATCGTCCCGGAAATTCGCGCGCGCACCGTACCGATCCGACAGCTCCTGCACCACCACCCGCATGAACAGCTTGTCCTGAAGGTTCAGGTAGCATTGGCCCAGCTCGCCCAGCGACTGAACCGATCCGGGTTGCTCCGGAAAAACATTCAATACCGTCAGATACTTGGCGCAAGCGGCCTTGAAATCCTGCTGGGAAAACAGCAGGCGCGCCTCTTTGAGCTGCGCTTCGATGACGGGGGCGAGATTGATTTCGGGAAGCTTGACCTTGAAACCCATATCCTTAAGGTCCGTGGCCATGCGCTCGGCCCGCGCTCCCGCATCCGGCGCCCACGTGGAATCGGGATATTTGACGAACACGTTATACAGGTGGTTGAGCGCCTGGCCGAAAGCCTTGACCGCCTCGTCCTTTTTCTCTTCCACGATCAGCGCCCGGGCCTCGTCTTCATACAACGTGCCGAGAATGTAGCGGCATTGGGCCATGGGCGAAAGCTTCAGCGGATAATTCTCGGCCTTCAAGGCGTCGTCCAGCTCCTTCAGCATGGGCAGATAGGTGGTGATGGTGTCCATGGCCCCCTTGCGGTTGCCCTTGAGTTGCTCAATATGAGCCAGAATCACCACGGACTGCCCGAACCAGAGGTCCAGGCCCTTCCATTGGACAAGCTCGCACAATTTCTTGGCGCGGGCAAAATAGTCGTCTCGCACCTTGCCGCTTTCCTGCCGACCGACTTTCAGGCAAAGCTCGGCCATCTCGATTTGCAGGCGGCGTTCGACATCCGGCTCCGGCTTGGACAGCAAAACGAACTCATAGGCCAGCAGGGCTTCCTTGTCGTTCCCCGTCATGGCCATCATCTGGGAATATTTGTAAGCCGATTCCTGGTAGAATTTGGCGATTTCCGGCGGTGGGCCCTTCTCGAAATTGGCGAAAAATCCCCGGTAAACCGCCTTGGCCTCGTTCAGCTTGCCCATGCCGTACAAGGAATCGCCAAGAGCCAGCAACATGCCATAAGTGGCCGTGCTGTCGGGCGGAAAGGTCTTGATCAAGGCCCGCGCCTCGTCGGCCTTGCCCTGGGAAGTCAGGATTTCAACCCGCACGCGGGCCAGGCGCCCCTTTTCGGAAGGGTTGTTTTTTTCCAGATTATCCACCAGCCGCGTGGCGTAGTCGGAGAAACGCCACTTCACCAGAGCGGAACAGAAATTCAGTTCGCGCTGCAAGGCGTCCTCGCTTTGAGCGCGCCCCGGCAACGCCCCTATGAAAAGAAGCACCGTCGCAACCCCGACCACCCAGATGGAGCCCGCTCGTCTCATGCAGACTCCGCTTCCTGGCGACCCGGCCTCCCGCCATGGCGGCGTTCTTCGCGCTTGGCCTGCTGCACCTTTCTAACGGCACTGCGGGGAACGGCCAGTCGGCCGTCTGAAAATTCAATGACATGCCCCTTGTCCACCAGCCAGCGAAGCTGCGATATCAGCTCGTGCGCCTCGGGCGACTCCGGAACCGCGCCCGGCCGCAAGGTTTCCAGCAGTTTGGCCTTTTCGGTGCCCGGATTCTGCTCCAATACTTGGAGAATTTCCTTGATGAGCGGAATGGCCGTTTCGGGATCCAGCACGGACGGCACAATGGCGGTCACAAAATTACCGCCGGCCGCCGTCTTGAACGTGTGCAGCCCCAAGTGCCGGAATGCGAGCCGAAGAGTAATGGAAAGCCGAAGGGGGAACCGATTTTCCCGATGCCAGGCATCCATCACCGCGCGCCGCAAGCGCCGGTCTTCCAATTCCCGCGAGACCGGGCCCGCAATCGTGAACGAGCCGCCCTCTTTCACCATATCGGCGGCCAAATGTTCGGAAAAATGCTTTTCTACTTCCGCAAACGATTGCAACGGAGGCGTTTCCGGCTTCCCGATCACATTGTAAACCGTCCGCTTTTTCATCTGCTCCTTCCACTGTTCCAGAAGGGCGGCATCATGAACGTTCTCGATGCGGCGGCGGTAATCATCAAGGGCCAGGTGCGAGTACCGGGTCCGATGTAGCTCCAGCAACCGATCGTTAAAGCTGTGGTGGTTGGGCGGGCCGAGCAATTCGCCGGACAGCCCGCACCGGGCCACGCTGGTGAAGGCGCCCTGGGGCGGCTCCACCACCTGCTCTTCGCGCTTGTAAAACTGTTCGAGATGCCGGGCCATGGCATGGCCCGCCGCCTGCGCGCGATCGGAAAAGATCTGCTTACATTCCCGGCACTGATACAGGATCGTTTTTTCAAGAACCGGAGCGGCTTCCGGATCCGCGGGCGCCGGAGCGCCGTCGGCCGGCTGGACGTCCTGCCCCGACAGCTTGAGCGTAAAATAGTCCGGCTGACTCAAAAACAGGGAGGCCACGTCAAACAAGGAAAAGGCGCGGCCCACTTTGGCAATGCGGCGGGCGATGGTAATGAGGCCGGCCCGTTCGGGAACAAAGGTCACTTCGACCGGAAACGGCGGTGGCAGGGCCTCCTGACGCGGGCCGCGCGTCGCGCCGCCGCGATCCCAATCGCCCGAGGTGGCGCGCTCGGGGGCCTGGCCCTCGCCAGCCATGGCCGGGCGAGGCGCGCGGGGCATGTCCCGCTCCGTGCGGTCTTTCCCTTCGCGCCTGCGAAACCGTTCATTGCGCTCCCGGTCCCGCCCGTCCCGGCGTTCATCCCGGTGATGGGACCGCGAATATCCGCCATCCTCCCGCGTGGTGTCGGCGTAAGGGCTCGCCTCGGGTGGTTTTCGAGCCCAATTAGGCACGAAATTCAAGTCGAGCAGCACGTCGTTTTTATTGTCGCCGGATTCCGGATTCACGGATGAGCCATCCCTTCTGGTGTTCAACTCTTAATTTTTATCATCTTCCCGGGGGGAATTCAATCTTCATTCGGAAAAAAGTGACACGCCCAATGCAAAAGAAGCCCTCAAGGAAGCGTTGTAACGCGGTATTTTTCGTTGACAAGCGGGGGGTGGGATTCCTATAGTGACACAAGTATTTATAAATCCGCATCCATCCCTAGGGAGTCAGCATGGGTAAGTTGCTTCGCGTTCTTGTTGTTTTTCTTTTCCTTCTTGGTATCGGCGCCCTCTTTCTGGGAATTCAGCTTTTCCAGAAGCGCGAAACCCTGAAGGGGCACGTGCAGGATATGGCGCAAAAAGTGTTGGAGCTCTCCGCCAACATCGAGGCCGAGCAGACTGATGACCTGACCCAGACCGAAAATCCCAAAATGAACACCCAGATCGCCCTGCCACAGTTGCTCAAGTACAAGCTTGCGCCCCCGGAGACCGCCGACACCAACAAGTCGGCGATCATGGACGACACCATGAAGTTGCTGATCGGCAAATCCGCCGTCCAGCTCAGCCGCCTGAACGACACCCGCTCCGCGCTGAGCCAGAAGATCCAGGAGCTCGAAATCGCGACCAACAAGATCGCGGCCCTCGAAGCGGATATCGTGAAACTCGAAGACGAAAAGAAACAACTGCAGGAAAACGTTTCCACCCTTCAGAAGGACGTGACGGAACGCGCCGCGAAAATCGCCGAACTCGAGGCCAAGCTCGAAGAGGCCGTCACCAAGGCCGCCGATCTGCAAGAGAAGGTCGCCAAGATGCAGGAAACCATCGCGGACCGCGACGAAGAGATCAGGACCTTGAATGCCATCATCGAAAAAATGAAACCCAAGGGCGGCGGCTCCAACATTACCGGCGCCATGGGCGACATCCAGCCCGGTGCCAAGGGCTCCCTTGTCCTGGTGAACAAGAATTGGAATTTTGTGGTCATTGCCATGAACGACTCCGCCGCCCTATATGCGGGGCTCGAGTTAACGGTTCATCGCGGCGATAAGTGGGTCGGCAAGGTCAAGATCAGCGACGTGAACGACCAGTACCGCTTGGCGATAGGCGACATGGTCTCGAACATGAAGCAGGACGATCCGGAGGTCGGCGACAATGTCTTCTATTAAGATTTACGCGGTGCTGGCCCTGCTCGCGACCCTCTGCTTCATCGGTTTAATCGCGGTGCAGGTCCTTGAAATCCAGTTTTACAAACCCTTGGTATAACGATGAAAAGGGCGGGTTTTAATCTGGTCTTTTTTGCCGCGCTTTTTCTGATGGCAACCGTTTTTTCCGGTTGCATGACCACCCCCGACGATTCCGAGCACCCGTGGAATGTCCCGTCCGCCAATGAAGGGGTCCCCACCTTCCCCGGGATGAACCAGTAATAAATAAACCCGAAGGCTTTACAGCCGTCGGGTTCTTATGGGGCCAATCGCGCTTATTCCTGGATCAGCTTCTCCGCAATCTGCACGGCGTTCAGGGCCGCGCCCTTCCAGATGTTATCGCCGGCCACGAACAAGGCCAAACCATTCTCCACGCTCGGGTCCCGCCGGATGCGCCCGACGCGCACATCGTACTGTCCCGACGCCTCGATGGGCATCGGATATTGGCTGTTCTTGACGTCGTCCACCAGAACCACGCCTGGGGCCTTGGCCAGAAGGTCCCGTGCCTGCTCCCGGGTAATCGGCTTTTCGAATTCCACGAAAATCGCCTCGGAATGAGCATTGAAAACCGGCACCCGCACACAGGTGGTGCAAACGCGGATTCTGTTGTCGCCGAGGATCTTATGCGTTTCCTTGCGCATCTTGATTTCCTCGGTGGTCTCGCCCGAATCGTCCTTGCAGCTGCCGATCTGGGCCAACACGTTGAAGGCGATGGGATGGGGATACTGCTCCGGCTTGGGGGCCGGCTGGCCGGCGGCCCAGGCCTTGATCTGGTTTTCCAACTCCCGCACGGCCGGCGCTCCGGTTCCGGAAACGGCCTGGTAGGTGGCCGCCGTAAAGCGGACAATGCGGGCGGCCTTGTGCAGGGGCGCCAACGCCATCAGGGCAATAATTGTGCTACAGTTCGGGTTGGCAATCAGCCCCTTGTGCTGTTTCAACGCCTCGGGATTGATTTCCGGAATCACGAGCGGAACGTTCGGATCCATGCGGAAATCATCGCCGTTGTCGATCACCACGCAGCCTGCCTTAACCGCTTCCCAACCCAGGGTTTGCGAGGCGCCCTTGGAGCCTTCCGTGCCGGCAAAAAAGGCGAAATCCATGCCCTTGAATGCCTCGGCAGAAGCAACCTTGACGGGGTAACCAACCCCGTCGATCACTTCCGTGCGTTCGGAACGGGCCAAAATGGTGAGGCTTTTGATCGGGAAATTGCGTTTTTTAAGCACCCGGACCATTTCGGTTCCGACGGCGCCGATTCCCACGATGCAGACATTATACGTTTTCATTGGAACTTCCCTTTAGCCAAGTTAGCGAATCATTTTACGGAACCTGTGGAAAAACGCAACTTATTCATTCAATTTGATCTATATGGCTTTATCCGCCTCTAAATCCAGTAAAAATCGGCATTATCGGTCTCGGTACCAGTCACAGCACGGACGGGAGATCCCGCGCCCGGGCGCGTACCCTGGAATGGACAAGACGGGCCAGCCGGGAGCGCTTTCGAGGAGCGCAGGAGCCGGGGAACCGGCCGGTTCCCCGGCTCCTGCGGACCGTCCAGGGACACGGAATTCGCCAAGGGCCGGCCGGGGCCTGTTACAACCAGCAGAGCTGGGAGCGGGGCCTCCTACGCGGCCACCGGGTGACCCGCCCGATCAAGAACCATGCCAGTTTTTGGCCGGTTCAACGGTTTTTTGATGCGTTTGCCCTGCCAAGGCCTGTGCTTGACTTGCCGGGGCTTCGTGTTAAAGTGTCTCCCGCTTTTCCATTGGCCCGAAGGCCTGAATGAATGGCGCGAAAAGCGACGTTGAGCCCCTTTATGATCCACTAAAGAAAGAGGACGGGTATGGCCAAGAGTGCGGCGCGCAAATATGTTTATTCCTTCGGCGGCTCCAAGGCCGATGGCGATTCCTCGATGAAGAACCTGCTGGGCGGAAAGGGCGCCAACCTGGCCGAAATGTGTAAGTTGCGCCTCCCCGTGCCCGCCGGCTTTACGGTCAGCACCGAATGCTGCGTGGACTTCTTCGCCAACAAGTCGAAATTCCCCGCCAGCCTGAAGCAGGAAGTGGCCCTCGCCCTGGCCGCCACCGAAAAAGAGATGGGAATGAAGTTTGGCGACACCGAAAAACCCCTGTTGCTCTCCTGCCGTTCGGGCGCCCGCCAGTCCATGCCCGGGATGATGGAAACCGTGCTGAACATCGGCCTTTCCCCCGCCACGATTCCGGCCCTGATCAAGCGGACCGGCAACGCCCGCTTCGTCTATGACTCCTACCGCCGCCTGATCATGATGTATTCCGACGTCGTGATGGAAAAGGCCGAGGGCATCGAGCCCAAGGACGACATGGGCATCCGCAAGCAACTCGACCGGATGATGGACCAGCTGAAGAAGAAAAAAGGCTACAAGAGCGACGTCGACATGACCGAGGCCGACCTGCGCGAGCTGTGCGATCTCTTCAAGGCCCGGGTCAAGGAAGTCTTCGGCAAGGCCTTTCCGGACGGAGCCGAGGACCAGCTCTGGGGCGGCATCGGCGCCGTGTTCAAAAGCTGGAACGGCAAGCGCGCCATCTCCTACCGGCGCATCGAGGGCATTCCGGATGAATGGGGCACCGCCGTGACCGTCCAGGCCATGGTGTTCGGCAACCTGGGCGACACCTCCGCCACCGGCGTGGCCTTCACCCGCAATCCCGCCACGGGCGATCCGCGCTTCTACGGCGAATGGCTCGCCAACGCGCAGGGCGAGGACGTGGTGGCCGGCACCCGCACGCCGCACCCGATCAACGAGGCGATGAAAACCGAAGGCACCCAGCACCTCGAGTCCCTTGAGAAGGCCATGCCCGCCGTCTACAGGCAACTCGACACCATCCGCACCCGCCTGGAGAAGCATTACCGGGACATGCAGGACCTGGAATTCACCATCCAGGACGGCGTGCTCTACCTGCTTCAGACCCGGACCGGCAAGCGCACCGGCACGGCCGCCCTTAACATGGCCATGGACATGCTCGAGGAAGGCATGATCAACGAAAAAGAGGCGGTCCTGCGCGTGAAGCCCGCCCAGCTCGACGAAATGTTGCACCCGATTCTCGATCCGGCGGCCGAAAAATCGGCCACCCAACTCGCCAGGGGGCTCCCCGCCGGGCCCGGCGGCGCGGTCGGCCAGATCGTCTTCACGGCCGAAAAGGCCGTGGAGTGGGCGAAGGCCGGCAAGACCGTCCTGCTCGTGCGTGAGGAGACAAGCCCCGAGGACGTCGAAGGCATGCGCGTGGCGCGGGGCATCCTGACCGCGCGCGGGGGCATGACCTCCCACGCCGCGCTCGTGGCGCGCGGCTGGGGCAAGTGCTGCATCGTGGGCGCCGGCGCGCTCCACGTGGACGCGGCCGCCCGCAAACTGGCGGCCGACGGCCAGACCCTGAAGGAAGGCGACTGGGCCAGCCTCAATGGAACACGCGGCATCGTTTACAAGGGCGCCGTGAAGCTGATCGACGCCACCGAGAATCCCCGCTTCCAGAAGTTCATGACCAGCGTGGACAAGTTCCGCAAGATGGACGTGCGCGCCAACGCCGACACGCCCGAGGATGCGCGCGTCGCCCGCCAGTTCGGCGCCGAGGGCATTGGTCTCTTCCGCACGGAACACATGTTCTACGGCAAGGGCAGCGACGAGCCTCTGTTCCTGCTTCGGAAAATGATCCTCAGCAAAACCCCCGACGAGCGCAAGAAGGCGCTCTCCAAGCTGTTCCGCTTCGTCAAGAGCGACATCAAGGCCACGCTGGCCGTCATGGACGGCCTGCCCGTCACCATCCGCCTGCTGGATCCGCCGCTGCATGAATTCGTGCCGAACGATCCCGCCAAGCAGAAGGAACTGGCCGGCAGCATCGGCATCACGGTGAAGGAGGTCCGGGAGCGGGCCGAACAACTGCACGAATCCAACCCCATGATGGGCCACCGCGGCGTGCGCCTCGGCATCACCTATCCCGAAGTGGCGGAAATGCAGTTCCGAGCGATCTTCGAGGCCGCCGCCGAACTGATCACCCAGAAGAAACAGTGCAAGCCGGAGATCATGATCCCCGTGACCTGCGACGTGGCCGAGCTGAAACACCAGCGCGCCATCTGCGACCGGGTGAACCGCGAAGTGGCCGTGAAGTACAACCTCAAAGCCCTTGCCTACCTGTTCGGCACCATGATCGAAATCCCGCGGGCCGCCCTGCTGGCCGACCGCATGGCCTCCGAGGCCGAGTTCTTCTCCTTCGGGACGAACGACCTCACGCAGATGACCTTCGGCTTCAGCCGGGACGACACGGACAAGTTCATGGAGGATTACAAGAGCAAGAATATCCTGCCGGCCGATCCGTTCCAGACCCTCGATCTCGACGGCGTGGGCGAGATGGTCAAGATCGCGACCGAACGGGGCCGCTCCGCCCGCAAGAACCTCAAGATCGGGATCTGCGGCGAACAGGGCGGCGATGCGGCCACGGTGGAGTTCTGCTACAAGACCGGGCTGAACTACGTGAGCTGCAGCGCGTTCCGTATTCCGCTGGCCCGCCTCGCGGCGGCCCAGGCGGCCCTGAAGTCGGAAAAAAAATAGTCCCTAAAGGAGGTCCGGTATGTCATTCCTGGAAGCGTTGAAAATAGCGGTTCGTGACGTGCCGGACTTCCCCAAGCCCGGGATACTGTTCAAAGACATCACCCCCGTTCTCGGCGACCCGGCCCTCTTCCGGGCCGCCGTGGATCTCTTCGTCGCACGGCACGCGCAAGCCGGCATCCAGAAGGTCGCCTGCATTGACGCGCGCGGCTTTCTCTTCGGGTCGGCGGTGGCGTACGCGCTGAAAGCCGGCCTGGTCCCCATCCGCAAAAAAGGGAAGCTGCCGTTCAAGACGCTCGACCAGGCTTACGCGCTGGAATACGGCACGGCCGAAATCGCCATGCACGTGGACGCCGTGAAGCCCGGCGAAAAGGTCCTGCTGATCGACGACCTGCTGGCCACGGGCGGCACCGCCTTGGCCGCGGTGGAGCTGCTGGAAAAAAGCGGCGCCTGCGTGGTGGAGATCGATTTCCTGATCGAGCTGGAATTTCTGAAAGGCCGCGAGAAGCTGACCCCCCGCCCCGTCTTCGCCATCATCGCCTATTGATCAGCCCGCCGGTTTGTACATTTCAAAATAATCGAGCGGCACGGAGTTGTCCGTTTTTTTCTGCCGGTCCTTCATGATCTGCTTCACCCCCGCCCGCAACGCGGGAGAGCCAATTCCGATTTCAATCGATTTGCCGGCTTCGATCATGGCGCTCAGGAGATCGCAACTTTTGATGAGCGCTCCGTCCACCCCGTCAAAAGCATCCGTGTTGTAGGTGGCATCCAGCTCTTCCAGCGTCACCGTGCGGCGCTCGCCGTTTTCGCGGATCCGGTTTTCGAACGGTTTTTCGATGAAATAGATCATCTGGTCGTGCCAGGTGTCCGGCAAAAGCGGCAACAGCGAATCGCGAACCAGGAAACGCTCTTCCTGTTCCACAAATTTTTCGAGCTCCTCGAACGACCGCTTGACCGGCGAAATGATGTCGCGCGTGAACACCTCCGGAAGATCGTGCATCAGTGCGCCGAGAAAATTGTTGCGGCGGCGGGCGGGACAAAAGCCGCGGCCGGTCTCGAAGAGGTAAGTCAGGACGGCGGTAAAGAGCGAGTGGCCGAGCACCGACGTGCTCGGCATGCGCGGGGTCTGCGCCCAGCGCTGCTGAAAGCGAAGCTGCCCGCAAAGATCCACAAAGCCATAGGCCTTCTGCTTGAGACTGATCTTCCGGACGCCCAACAGGTCGATGTAGTCCTCAAGCTGGTTCTCGATCCCCGCCCGGGTTTTATCGATATCGTAGAGGAACGGCCCGCTGTGATAGACCAGGCGGAATTCCCACTGCGTGGCCAGGTAATGGGCGGCCTTCAGGATGCGGCGCTCCAGGCTCCCCTCCCGGTCCCCATTCAGGTAGGCGGCCAGCCGCGTGTGGAAATCGCCCATCCATTCCAGTTCCGGTTCCAGCTCCTTGAGCACATACCGGTTCACCTTGTCCCCGTGGGTCTTCATGAGCCGGTGAAAAAACGGGGCCTTGATATCCGTCAGCACCACGCGCGGCAGCAATTCAAAAATCAATCCGTCGATGAGAAAAGCCCAGTCGAGCGGGGGATTGGGCTGGCGGTCTTCCTCAAACTTGGCGAGCAGGAACATGATGAACGCCTTGTGGGCCTGTTTGTCCAATTCGGTCAATTCGACGGGCCGCACATGGTCGTTCCATCGCTGGATGGAGGCCGCCCCGAACAATCGGTCAATCAACGCTTTCGAAATCATCTCCGCCCTCGCCTCGTTGGAAGTTGCCGCCCGCCCCTGCAGAATATCGCTCCGGCGCATGCCGCGCTACACAAATCGCCCGTCTTTCTGGAACACCCGGCCGTCGACCGTCAGCCGCCCGCCTTTGCGCAAGTCGCGGATCAGGTCCCAATGCAGGGACGACTTGTTCCGCCCGCCCGTCTCGGGATAGGACTGCCCCAGCGCCAGGTGGATGGTGCCGCCGATTTTTTCGTCAAACAGGATGTTGCGGATGAACCGGTTGATTTTCGGATGCGTGCCGATGCCCAGTTCGCCCAGGCGGCGCGCGCCCGGATCGGAATCAAGCATCGTGAGCAGGAACGCCTGGTTCTTGTCGGCCGACGCCTCCACCACTTTTCCTTTTTTGAAGACGAGCCGGATGCCGGCCACTTCCCGCCCTTGAACGCACACGGGAAAATCGAACCGGATGTGCCCCTCGACCGAGTCTTCAACCGGGCCGGTAAAAATTTCGCCGCTGGGCATGTTCCGTTTTCCGTCGGAGTTGATAAAGGTGCGCCCCTTGACGGAGAAAGTGAGACCGGTGTCGGGCCCCTCGATGCGGATTTTATCCGCCCCCTTCAGCTTGCCAATCAGCCGCTCCTGCAGGCGGTGAAGTTCGGCCCAGCGCCGCAGGGGGTCCCGCTCGTCCGCAAACTGCGCGGCAAAGACATAGTCTTCGAATTCGGAAAGGCTCATCTCGGCGTCCTGGGCGTAGGCGGCCGTCGGGAACACGGTCGTCACCCACCGCTTGCGCATCAGGATTTTCCGGACCGGCCGCATGGTTTTCGCCAGCGCGGAAAACCGGGCGGGATCCGCGCCGGTAAGGCCGCGCGTGTTCCCCTCCGACTGCACGCCGATGGTCGCATCCATCCGGCGGGCATAATCGAGCTGGAACGACGGCAGCGTTTTAAACAGGTTCTCCTTCCCGACGCGGAAATACTTTTCCGTCAGGTTGCAGGGGCTCATGCGCAGCGCGGGGAAAGCGCCGATTCGGTACAGCTCTTCGCAGACGTCTTCGAGAAGCGGTTCGGCCAGCGAGGTGCCCGAGACGCCGATCTGCTGCCCTTCGCGGGCGTCCACGCAGTAGCGGACCAGGATCCGGGCTTGGGCGGTGACACGGGGATCCGTCATGCTCCTCCTCCCGGGGCGGCGGCCCCGCGTTCGGCAATGGCCTTCTCCAGGACGCGCTGCAAATCGCCATGCCTGCGCAGGGGCCGGCCGTCCCGCCCCACGCAGGCGTGGTCGCTATACCCGGTTACCAGGCGCTCCCCGTCGCGGCAGACGGCGTAGTGAATACGGAAACGGACGTTGCCCGTGATTTCGGGAACGGCCTGAACGGTCAGCACGTCGTCGTAGCGCGCGGGGCTTCGGTACGCGCAATGCGCTTCCACAACCGGCAACAGCACGCCGAGGGATTCCAGCCGCGCGTAGGGCAACCCGTAGGCGCGCAGCAGTTCCGTTCGGGCCATCTCGAAATAGACCAGGTAGTTGGCGTGGTACACCATGTTCATCTGGTCCGTGTCGGCGTAGGTCACGCGCACGGAAATGGAAAAGGGCTCCTGGGTCGCCTTATCCACGCGTGCCGCATCACTTAAATCATTCAACGCCCAGCTCCTTTGCCTGCCGGTTCATAACCGGATATGGAAATGTTTGAGGAGTTCTTGTTTCTGTTTTAACTTTAAAACAAAGCGGGTCAGGCCGCAAGACCCATCCTCTTTCATCTCCGGTCCTCGAGCGGGCGCGCAGCCCCCCCCCTGCCCCACCTTTTTCGACAGTCACACGAGAAGATGGCAAAATCCGGGGTGAAGCTGTATACTGAAACTTCATGCATACGCAGGACACCATTGCCGCCATCGCCACGGCGCCGGGAACGGCCGCCATTGCCGTGATTCGGCTCTCGGGGCCGGCCAGTTTGGAAATCGCCGACCGGCTTTTCCGGTGCGCCGCTCCCCCGCCCTCCCGTCGGCCCGGCGGGACCTTTGTGTATGGAAAAGTGCTGGGCTCCGAAGGGATTTTGGACGAATGCCTGTTACTGATCTTTCGTGCCCCAAAAAGCTATACGCGCGAAGAGGTGGTCGAGATCCAATGCCATGGCGGCCAGGAAAGCGCGCGCCGCATCTTGCGCCGTGTTTTGGAGTGCGGTGCGCGATCGGCGGAGCCGGGTGAATTCACACGGCGGGCTTTTCTCAACGGCCGGCTGGACCTCGTGCAGGCGGAAGCGGTTATGGACTTGATTGGCGCCCAATCGGCCCGGGCGGCCTCGTCTGCCGTGGAACAACTGGCGGGGCGGCTGAGCGAGACGATGCGCGGGATTTATGATCGCGTGATCCACGCGGCGGCGGATCTGGAGGCCACACTGGACTTTCCGGAAGAGGATTTTCCGGATGATTTGGCCCTACAATCGATGCAAGCTGTTCGAAACACGGTTGATGCGTTAGATGAACTGCTCGCCACATGGGAGGAAGGGCATCGTCTCCGGGAGGGCGCTTTGGTGGTGATATCGGGTCGCCCCAATGCCGGCAAATCCACCCTACTCAATCGATTGCTCGGCCGGGAGCGAGCCATTGTCTCCCCGGTTCCTGGCACAACCCGGGACATCCTGGAGGAAACGTTTGTATTGAACGGCTTGCCGATCCGGCTGGTCGATACCGCCGGACTGCGCGAGACGGGCTGTGCGATTGAAAAGGAGGGGATTGCGCGGGCGCAGGCGTGCATAGAGAAAGCGGACATCCGCCTACACCTGGTCGACGCCTCAATTCCGTTTTCCACGACGGACCTGGCCAGCATCCGCGAATCCAAGCCGAAACAAACGTTTGTCTTGATGAACAAAACAGACCTTTGCTCTGTCGTAAACGCTTCCAAATACGATGGTTACGAAATATTAACTATGTCCTTGAAAGACGGCACTGGGCTACAGGCGTTGCATACCGCCCTTGCGAATGCGTTGGATCGTCACCCGCAGAGAGCCCCGCATGCCACGATTTCAGAACGACACTTTCAGTTGCTTTTCCAAGCCCGCTCAGCTCTATCTTCGGCACTTGACCTGGAGGAGACGATTTCGGGCGAAGGGCTTGTGCCAGCAGCGGCCCATTTGCGCGAAGCGGCCGAGTTGCTGGGTCGTTTAACCGGACGGACTTACTATAACGACATGCTCGATCAGATTTTCTCACGCTTTTGCATAGGCAAGTAACCATGGCTACCTCCCTGCCCTCCTCCACCTTCGCCGTCATCATCATTGGCGGCGGTCATGCCGGCTGTGAAGCCGCTTTGGCCGCGTCGCGCCTGGGCGTCAAGACCGCGCTCGTAACCATGGATCGCCTGGCCATCGGCAGAATGTCCTGCAATCCCTCGATTGGCGGGATCGCCAAGTCCCATCTTGTATTCGAATTGGACGCCCTGGGCGGCGAAATGGCCATCAACACCGATTACACCGGGATTCAATTCCGCGTTTTGAATACGAAAAAGGGGCCCGCCGTGCGGGCGAACCGGGCGCAATGCGACAAAGCCGCCTATTCGACCCGCATGCGGGCCGTGGTGCACTCGACCCCCAACCTCACCTGTGTCGACGGCATGGTCGAGTCGATTATAACAAACGGCGAGCATGTTTCGGGAGTAAAGCTACGGGACGGACGACAACTTGAATGTCGCGCCCTGATCATCGCCGCCGGAACTTTTATTAATGGCGAGATTTTTATTGGGAAGGAAAAGGTTTCCGGCGGCCGAATCGGGGAAGAGGCGTCGGTCTCCTTGGGCCAGAGTCTCAAAGCGCTGGGATTTTCGATGGCCCGGTTAAAAACAGGGACCCCGCCACGACTCCACCGCGATTCGGTTGATTTTAGCCGGATGAGCATCCAACCGGGTGAAGAGCCTCCTCCTTTTTTCTCCAGGACGGGCAGGGGAGAATGGTCCTTGTTCCACGTGGAACAAAACAACCCCCTGTTCCACATGGAACATCCACTCTCCGCTTTGCGTCCCTGGCCGCTGGGCCACCATCAGCTTCCCTGTTTCCTAACCCATACCACCCGGGAAACACATGCGCTCATTCAGTCCCACTTACACGAAAGCGCGCTTTATGGCGGGCTGATCTCGGGGACGGGCGCCCGTTATTGCCCTTCGATCGAAGATAAAGTGGTCAAATTCGCCTCCAAAGATGCGCATCATGTCTTCATTGAGCCGGAGGGACGCGATTCGCTCGAGCTTTATCCCAACGGAACGAGCAATAGTCTTCCAGTGCCCGTTCAAGAAAAGATGATCCGTTCGATTCCTGGACTGGAGAAAGCGGTCTTTCTCCAACCGGCGTATGCGATTGAATACGATTACTCCGACCCCACGCAGCTCAAGCACACCCTGGAAAGCAAGCGGGTGGGGGGGCTGTTTTTTGCGGGCCAAATCAATGGCACAACCGGTTACGAGGAAGCGGCGGCACAAGGTTTTGTGGCCGGGGTGAATGCGGTCCACCAGATAAAGGGGCTGCCCCCATTTGAAATTTCTCGCCTGGAAAGCTACATCGGAATTCTCATCGACGACCTGGTGACCAAGGGCACTGATGAACCGTACCGGATGTTCACCTCACGTTCCGAATCCCGACTTTCGCTGAGGCAGGACAACGCCTGTTACCGATTGGCTTCACGTGCCCGGGAAGCGGGCCTGCTGGCGCCAGCTATCCTGGCCGCCATTGAAGCCGAGGAGCACCGCATCGAATCTGAGATCGATCGGTTGAATCACTGCTTTATTGCCGACGGGTCCCTGGCGCAACGGCTGCGCCGCCCCGAGGTCCATTATGCCGACCTGCCGAAGGGGGCTGAGCTTCCCCCTGAGTTAGCGTCACAGGTCGAGATCCGCATCAAGTACGAAGGCTACATCCAGCGCGAGCAGCAACAGCTGCAATCGATGCAAGTGCTTGAACTCCAACTGCTTATGAGTAATTTAGACTTCGATTCCATGCCTTTTCTCCGGTTTGAAACGCGTGAAAAGTTAAAGAAAATACGGCCTGACAACTTGGGCCAGGCCTCGCGCATTCCGGGGGTCACGCCGGCGGACATTGCCATCCTCTCGGTCCTGCTGAAAAAAAACCGGCTGGGCTAGGGGGACTGCCGGATGCCCCGGCGTGTTGTCCCTCAATTAGAAATTATCGCCCGGCGGCGAGCCCGCCATCGCCACCGGCGGACTACCTGCAACGCGCTTTGTAGGGTGAACAGCCCATAGCCGGCGGAGGATAGGCTTTCTATTATGCCTGCGTCTTCCGAAAGGTTCGTGCCCTGGCCATGAAAAAGAAACACACCGTCCGAGCTATTCCCAAATTGAGAAAATGCCCGACCGGCATCACTGGTTTGGATGAAGTCACGTGTGGGGGATTGCCCCGCGGGCGCGTCTCGCTGGTCTGCGGCGGCGCCGGATCGGGCAAAACGTTGCTGGCGATGGAGTTCATTGTGCGCGGCATCACCCAATTCAACGAACCTGGAGCCTTCATGTCGTTCGAGGAGACCGCCGAGGACCTTGCCGTAAACGTTTCCTCTCTGGGGTTCGATGTCAACGGCCTGATCGGTCAAAATAAGATGGCAATCGACCACGTCCATCTCGAACGAGGCGAAATGGAAGAGAGCGGCGAATATAATCTGGAAGGCCTTTTTGTCCGACTCGATATGATGATCCGGCAGGTCGGCGCCAAGCGCGTTGTGCTGGACGCCATTGATGTGCTTTTTGCATGTCTGACAAATGAGGGTATTCTTCGGTCGGAGCTTCAACGCCTGTTCCTATGGCTGAAGAAAAAGGGCGTCACCGCCATCATAACGGGCGAACAGGGCCAGAAGTCGCTGTCGCGTCACGGCATCGAGGAGTACATCAGCGACTGCGTGATATTTCTGGATCACCGGATTCACAACCAGATCTCAACGCGCCGCCTGCGCGTGGTGAAATACCGCGGATCGCAACACGGAACGAACGAGTATCCCACGCTGATCGACGAAACAGGCCTCTCCGTACTGCCGATCAGTTCCGCTGGGCTGTCCTACACCGTTTCCTCGAAACGGGTCTCCACCGGGATCCCTCGGCTGGACGCCATGCTGGACGGCAAAGGATACTACCGCGGCAGCACCATCCTGATGTCCGGCACGCCCGGTACGGGCAAGACGAGCCTGGCGTGCGCATTCGCCGAAAGCATCTGCCGGGACGGCGGCAAGTTTCTGCTAGTCTCGTTTGAGGAACCGGCCGATCAGATTATCCGGAACATGCGTTCCATAGGAATTAATCTCGAGAAATGGCGGACAACCGGTCAGCTTAAGTTTCATACGGTTCGTCCCACTTTGTACGGCCTGGAGATGCATCTGGCAACGCTTCACAAACTGGTCAACGAATTCAAACCCGACGCGATGGCCATCGACTCGATTACCGACCTGACGCCGACGAGCGAGCAACCCGAGGCGAGGTTGATGCTGATCCGGCTCATCGACTATCTGAAGAATATGGGGATCACGTCCCTGTTTACCTTTCTCACGTGGTTCGGCGACCCCCTTGGGCAAAACGACATCAACATTTCATCTCTGATGGACACGTGGATTCTGATTCGCATATTGGAATCGAGGAATGAGCGGAACCGGCTCCTTTTCGTGCTCAAGAGCCGGGGCATGGCTCACTCCAACCAGATGCGAGAGGTCCATCTCAGCAGCGACGGCATCCAACTGGTGGACGTCTACGTGGGCCCGGACGAGGTGCTCACCGGTTCCGCCCGCCTGGTACAGGAGGCCAGCGATGAGGCCAAAACCGTGGCCTCTCAACAGACAGCCGAGCGGCGACAACGAGAATTGGATCAGGAACAGTCCTCCTTGCGCGGTCAGGCCGATCTCATTGCAAAGCGCCGCGCGGGCATCCGGGCGGAATTAAATATTGCCAAAAACCAAGCCGGTGAACGGCAAAAAATTACGTACAGGGGACGGCGGCAAATAGCGCTGGCACGAAAAGCGGATTAGCAAAAATGAAAGAGCGCCCGAAAAAAACGCGCCTCAAAAAAACGGCCTCCCGTGAACAACACTACGTGTTGCGGCTCTATGTGGCGGGCATCACGCCACGCTCCTCCGCCGCCATCCGCTCGATTACCGATATTTGCTCGACCCACCTGGAAGGGCGTTGCGATCTGGAGGTTATCGACATTTACCAGCAACCCGCTCTCGCCAAGAGAGATCAGATCGTGGCCGTTCCCACGCTGATCAAAAACCAGCCTGCGCCGGTGAGGCGATTCATCGGCAACCTTACGGATCAAAACAGGATCCTGGCCGGGCTGGACATTCGCCCCAAGGAGTAACCATGCCCCTAGCCCCCGACATGACAGAAACAAAAAAGGGACAGTCTTTGCGGGAGCAAATTGACGCGGTGCGTGTCCGCTTGGCGGAAGCCGAGGAAACGCTGCGCGCCATTCGCGAGGGAGAGGTCGACGCCGTCATCGGCTCGGACGACAATAGTAAAATCTTTTCGTTCGCGGGCGCCGACACGGTTTACAGGCTTATCATCGAGACCATGCAGGAAGCCGCCTTCACCGTCACGCTCGACGGCAATATCCTGTTCTGCAACACCCAGTTCGGACAGCTCGTCACGCGGCCGTTGGTGAAGATTATCGGACATCCTATGCAAGAATTTGTTTCCGAAAGCGATCGGGAGGCCGCCGCCTCTTTGATTCTCTCCGCGCAAAGTCGCCCTGTCAAACTCCGCCTCGTGCTGCAGGCCGGCGACGGCACGGCCGTCCCGGCGCTCGTTTCGGCCAACCTGCTGAACCTGCCCGAGGGCGCGAGCGTCTGCGTTGTCGCCTCCAACCTGACCGAGCTGGAAAATTCCACGGACCTGATCCGGCAGCTACACGAACAGCAGGCGGCGCTGCGCCAGAAGGAAGCGGAGCTGGCCCGGTCCAACAAAGATCTCGAACAGTTCGCCTACGTCGCCAGCCACGATCTCCAGGAGCCGCTGCGCGCGGTGGGCGGATTCCTGTCCCTTTTAAGGGACAGGTACAAGGGGCAGCTCGACGAGAAGGCGCAGGAGTTCATCGGTTTTTCGGTCGACGGAGCAAGCCGCATGTCGGCCCTGATTAAAGATCTGCTGGAATATGCGCGGGTCGGCGCCGAAGGCAAGGAGCCGACGGCGATGGATCTGACGGCCGCTGCCAACGACGCCATTGCCAACCTGGGATCCGGCATAGAAGAACTCCACGCGGAGATCACCGTCAGCCCGCTGCCCACGGTAAAGGCCGATGCGGCTCAAATGAAACGGTTGTTCCAGAACTTGATCGGCAATGCCCTCAAGTTCCGCGTGGAGGGTCGCCGCCCTGTAATTTCGATTGGGGCCAAACAGGATGCCGGCGAATGGCTGATCCATGTGGCCGATAACGGAATCGGAATCGCGCCAGCCGATTCCGAACGGATTTTCAAAGTCTTCGAACGACTGCACGGGCGGGAGGAATATCCGGGCACCGGCATCGGTTTGGCTATCTGCAAAAAAATCGTGGAGCGCCATGGCGGGCGAATCTGGGTGGAGTCCGGACCGGAGCAGGGCGCCACGTTCTGGTTCAGCCTTCCTGCCGGAATCGATTGAATTCCTCAATTGGTTGCCCGACAAGGACTTGAACCTTGACAAACAGATTCAGAGTCTGTTGTGCTACCATTACACCATCGGGCAGTCTTAAAAGATCAGTAAAAACGGGTTTACTATATCGCCCTGCCGCTCCGAAATCAAGCCCCAATAGACTGATGCTTGATTCATATTCTTACTCCTGTTATTTTAAAGCGCTTCATTTGTCTTATTAAACGAAAGGAAGTCCCGATGAGTCTCGTCCTCCGTCAGAATTGCGCCTATTCCCTCCTCGTGCCCACCAGTATGGGCGTTCGCATGACCCCCCTGGACGGCCAACCGTTCCATTGCAGCGACACTTTCAAAATGCAGGTCACCAGCGCCGAAACCAACGTCGCCAGCGTCTGCTCCTTTCTCGGCCTCCGCGTCAAAGTGCTCACCACGTTCGTCAAGGACAGCCCCATCGCCCGCATGATCAAAGATGGCCTGGCCGCCCGGCACATGGACTACGAAGGCAAAGACGTGGCTCAAGGAGGGCCCTGGGGCTATCGCCATCAGTTCAACTTGGCCGACAGCGGCTACGGCACCCGCGGTCCCCGCGTGCAGAACGATCGCGCCGGCGAAGTCGGCCGCACACTGAACGTGAAGGATTTCGATCTGGACCGCATTTTCGGCAAGGAAGGCGTTCAAATCGTCCATTTGTCGGGTCTGATCGGCGCCCTGTCGCCCGAGACCAGCACCTTCTGCCTGGAACTGGCCCGGGCCGCCAAGAAATACGGCACGCGCATCGCCTTCGACCTCAATTACCGCGATTCCTTCTGGAAAGGCCGTGAAAAAGAGCTGCGCGCCATCTTCACGGAAATCGCCGGCGTGGCCGATATCCTGGTCGGCAATGAAGAGGATTTCCAGCTCTGCCTGGGCATCAAAGGTCCGGAAGCCGGTGGCAAAGATATTGCCTCGAAGATTGAGAGCTTCAAGGAGATGATCGGCCGGGTTCAGGCCGCTTTCCCGAATGCCTCTGTGTTCGGCACGACGCTGCGGGAAGTAGAGGATGCCAACTGCCACCGCTGGGGCGCCATCATGGCCGAAGGCAAAAACTGGCACGTTGTGGAACCCCGCGAAATCGGCGTCCTGGACCGCATCGGCGGGGGAGACGGCTTCGTGGGCGGCCTGCTTTACGCCGTGCTGAAGGGCTGGGAGCCCCAGAAGTGGATCCAATTCGGCTGGGCCTGCGGGGCCTTGGCCACAACCATGTTGACCGATTACGCCCAGCCGGCCGATGAGGAGCAGGTCTGGAGCGTCTGGTCCGGCAATGCGCGGGTAAAACGGTAGAATTCCGCAGTTAAGAAAAAAAGGGCCCTCTTTGCGGAGGGCCCTTTTTTTGTTCTTCTTTTTACCCGATCCGCATGGGCATCAGGACATACAGAAACGGGGTATCGCACTTGATCACGCCGGGGCTCAACTCGTCGTTGAACTCCAGGTAAACCTCGTCCGCCATCAGGTGCCGCAGCGGATCCATGATGAATTCCGGATTGAAGGCCACATTCAGCTCGGCTCCGGTAAATTTAATCGGAATGCTTTCATGGGCTTCGCCGATATCCGGGGTCTGGGCGCTGACCACCACCTTATTTTTAGCAAAGGTCAATTTCACCGAGTTGGAGCGGTCGCTGGTCAGGAGCGCCACACGCTTCACTGCGGAGAGCAGGGTTTCGCGTTCGATTTGGATGCGGTGCTCCGCCTGGGAGGGGATAACCTGCCGGAAATTGGGGTAAGTCCCCTCGATCAACTTGGAAAGCAGGAATAACTCGCCATATTCGAAGGCGATCTGGTTTTTGACGGCCCGTATATTGATGGTGCCTTCGGTTCCAAGGCTGTGCAACAATTCGGTTACGGCCTTGGAGGGCACGATCATATCCGCTTCGGAATCTTTGGGGCACTCCATTTCGTGTTCGATCAGCGCCAACCGGCGGCCATCGGTGGCGACGGCGGTCAGTTTGTCATTTTTGAAACTCAACAGGACGCCGTTCAGGAATTGCCGGGTCTCATCGTTGGAAGCGGCATAAAAGGTCTTGTTCAGCATATCCTTGAAAACGGCCTGATCAATGGTATAGGCGTAGCCGGAATCGAATTTGGGAAGCGGCGGGAATTCCTCCCGGGGCATCCCCAAAATCTTGAAGAAGGAGGAGCCGCAGGTCACGGCGGCGGAATTCTTCTCGTCCACTTCGATCGACAGGTCGGCCGAGGAAAGTTCGCGGATAATGCTGAACAATCTTTTCGCCGGAAGGGTGGTGCTGCCGGCTTCTTCGATATCGGCGGGAATGGGGCAGCGGACGCTGACTTCCAGATCCGTGGCGGTCAGCCACAGCTTGTCGCCATCGGTTTCCAGCAGGACGTTGGCAAGAATGGGCAGCGTGCTGCGCGTTCCGATGACCCCTTGTGTGATTTGCAGGCCCTTAAGAAGTTGATCCTTGGCGATTTTTAGTTTCATGCGCTCCTCCGGCTGGGATTCGTTTTTAACAGATTCTTTAATAGAGAGAGATGAATTACTATATCCGTACCAGTATTATGGGGTGTTGACAAGTCTAACAACATGGTAAGTCGTTGATTTATGAAGGGGTTGAGGGGGGCGGGGGCCTGTGCACAGAATGATGAAGGGTGTTGCATAAGTGGGGGTTTGTTCACAGGGGTTAAGTTTTGAACCGGTCATCCACAGGCTGTCCACAGCATTGTGATCAGGCGATGGTGAGTTTTTTTCCCAGTCGGCGGGAAATTTCCAGGACGCCGTGTTTGAGGGTTTCATCGGCCGCGATTCGTTTTTCAATCTGCGTGCAGGCGTGCAGAATTGTGGCATGGGTTTTGCCGAACGCCTGGGCGATTTCGGGCGAGGAGGCGGAGGTCAGTTTGCGGCAAAGGAACATGGCAACCTGTCGGGGCTGGGCCACGGCCTGCGGGCGGCGTTTGCTCGACATATCGGCCATGCGGATGTCAAAAAACTCGGCCACCGCTTTTTGGATCCCGTCGAAGGTCAGCGCCTGCTGTTGATCCATCTCCAGCGTGTCGCGCAGCAATTCCTCCACGCGGGGCACGGTGAGCGTTTCGTTGTAGAGCGAGGCGTAGGTGGCGACCCGGATCAGGGCGCCCTCCAGGCGGCGGATATTGGATTTGATGTGTTCGGCGATGAAGACCAGGATTTCCTCGGGCAGCTTGACCAGGGCCTGCTCGTGCTTGTTTCGCAGAATGGCCAAGCGGGTCTCGTAGTCGGGAGCCTGCAACTCCGTCACCAGGCCCCACTCGAAGCGGGAAACAAGGCGTTGTTCCAATCCCGGAATTTGACTGGCCGGCCGGTCGCTGGTCAGGACAATCTGCTTGTGGGCATGGAAAAGGGCGTTGAAGGTGTGGAAAAACTCCTCTTGCAGGCGCTCTTTGCCGGCCAGGAATTGAATGTCGTCGATCAGCAGCAGGTCCATTCCCCGGTATTTGCGGCGGAACTGGAGGGACTTGTTGTTCTGTAGCGAGTCGATGTATTCGTTGATGAACGCCTCGGAGGAGACGTAGCAGATTTTTGAAAGCTTGCTGTGCGTCAGCATGTAGTTGCCGATGGCGTGCATGAGGTGGGTTTTGCCCAGCCCCACGCCCCCATAGATGAAGAGGGGATTGTAGGCCTTGGCGGGGGCCTGTGCAACGGCCATGCAGGCGGCGTGGGCGAAACTGTTCGACGGGCCGACCACAAAGGCGTCGAACGTCAATTTGTGATTTAATTGGATATCGGGCGGTGCGTCCTTCTCCTTGGGCCGGGATTTGACCCGGGCTGGCTGCGGAAGGGTGTCCATGGGGAAAAGGGTTTCCGCAGGCCGGGCTGGCGGCGGCGGGGCCGGAACGGCGGATTCGGCGGCGGGGTTGACGGTGAACTGGATGGCCAGATCGGAGCCGTAAGCGAGCTGGACGGATTGCCGTATGAAGGGAAGGTAGTTTTCCTCAAGCCAGGTCTGGTAAAAATCGTTGGCCACGCCGAGCGTCAGGGTTGTTTCGGAAAGAGAGTCCGGCTGGATGGTGCCGATCCACTGGGAATAGACATCCGGATGAAGGAGGGCTTTAAGGCGTTTACACGCTTCCCCCCAAACCGAAACCGCATTCCATTGGCTCACGTCCGCGCTCCCTGTCTACACCCAAAGCCAGCGGCTTTGAAAGGCGCCGAGCCGCCTTTTTTACTTCTCCACAGCACAGGACTTCTGCTACTATTCCAACCCCAAAGGGTTATGAAAGAAAAGCCAGCAGAACCGCCCGATTATCAACAGGTTGTTCACAAGCTGATAATCGTTTTACCCCATGCACGTATTCGCGCAAGGTTATGCGAAGAGGCGGTTGGTCTCAAGTCTAAAACGCTTTTTCAGGAATTCCAGAACCGAGACGCAAGCATGAGTATAAAGAAAGAAAGCGCCCCCCACAGCTAGTGGTGAGTTATAAATTGGGGACAATCGAAAAAGTTAAAAAAAGCGGCGGCAAAAAAAGGGTTTACGGAGACCGGGCAACCCGGAAAACCGAGAAAAAGTGCCTGAAAAAGGCGGAAAAAGGGGGGGGCGTGAAAAAGTTAACAACAGCCGTCCTGTTGGCGGATATTCCCGAAAAAAACGCCGATTTGCGGTATGTGTGCGGCTTTGCCGCGCCCGATCCGGTGGTGGTCCTGCTGGGCCCCCGGCGCCGGGTGTTGCTGGTGAGCGCCATGGAGGCGGGCCGGGCCCGCAAAAGCGTGAAGGGCATGACGGTTCTGACACCGGCGGACCTCTCGCTTTCCCCGGAAGAAAAGAAATCCTTGTCGGGGTGGATCCTGGGCCTGCTCCGCCTGGAGGGCGTTGGCCGGGTTACCGTGGGGGGCTCCTTTCACGTGGGGCCGGCGCGGAGGCTCGAGCAGGCGGGCGTCGCGGTGACGGTCGCCGAAAAACCGCTGTTCCCCGAAAGGGAAATTAAGAACGTGCGGGAAATCGCCTCGCTGCGCCGCGTTCAGCGCGCCGCCGTGGCGGCCATGCGCCGCGCGGTGGAGATGATCCGGGCAACGGCGCCCGACGCCCGGGGCCGGCTTTGCGCGGGCGGGCGAATTTTGACGGCCGAGGGCCTTCGGGCCGAGCTGCAGAAATTCCTGCTCGACTGGGGCTGTGCCGCCCCGGGGTTGATTGCGGCCTGCGGCGAGCAGGGGGCCGACCCGCACCAGGAGGGAACGGGCCCGCTATACGCCAACGCCAGCATTGTGCTGGATATTTTTCCCCACGACCTGGCCACGGGCTACTGGGGCGACCTCACGCGGACCGTTGTTCGGGGGAAAGCGTCGGACGCCCTGGCGGCCATGGAAAAAGCCGTTCGACAGGCGCAGGCAATGGTGCTCAAGGCGGTCAAGCCGGGGGTCAACGGCGCCGAGCTTCACCAGCTGGCCGTTCAACTGTTCCAAAAAAAGGGATTCAAAACCGGTGCCGCTCGCGGAGGTGCGGAGGGGTTCATCCACGGCACCGGGCATGGTGTGGGGCTTGAAATCCACGAGCGGCCGAACCTGGGCGGGCAGGAGGTCATCCTGCAGCCGGGCCACGTGGTTACCGTGGAGCCGGGCCTCTATTACCGGAAAATCGGGGCCATCCGGATCGAGGATACGGTGCTGGTCACCCGGACCGGCTGCCAGCGCCTCGCCACCTGTCCCCGGGTGTTTGAAATTTAAAGGGCAATAATCGGACGCCCGCCGCGTTGTATCGGTAGGCTCAACACAAGGAGATAGCATCATGAAGAAGACGGTCGGCATTATTTTGTCACTTACCCTGATCATGGCCGGGGCCTTCGCCCAGGAGCCTTCGCCGGCGCCGGCGCCGGATGTCCGGCCGGATGCGCCGGCCCGCCAACGGCCCCCGGTAACGGGAGAGCGTCGGCCCGGGGCCGGCATGGAAAACCGCGAAGGCGGTATGGATCGGTTGATTGGCGCGCTCGCGCAGGGCAAGGAAATGGCGAAGAGGCTCAGCCTGACGCCCGAACAGCAGCAACTGGTCAAGCGCCTGTGGACGGAACAGCGCAACAAGATGGGGGCGTTGCAGGAAACCCTGAAAAACATGGCTATGAAACAGGCTGAAATTTTGACAGTCGAGCCGGTGGATGAAACAGCGCTCATGAGCGCCGTTGAGGAGACCGGCAAGGTCCGCACAGAACTGGCGAAAATTCAGATTAAAGGGCTGATCGAAGTGCGCAAGGTGCTGACCGACGAACAGCGCAAACAACTGCGCGACATCATGGAGCAGATGAAACAGCAACCGCGGCCCGGACAGGGGCGAGAGGGCGGCATGCGCGAGGGGCGCGAACCCCGGCGCGAACGGCAAGACCGCCCCGATCGCGCCCCGGCGCCGGGACCGGATTCCCCGCCTCCGCCCCCGCCTCCGGCGGCGTCGCCTGTCCAGTGAGACGGCGGGCTAAGCCAGGATCAGCTCCTTGGACAGCTTGTCCGCCGATGCCGCTCCGTCGATCAGGCGGACGAGCGTAAGCGCAAAGTCGATGGCGGTCCCGGGACCCTGGCTGGTCACCAGCCGATGATCAACCACCGTGTGGGCGGATTGCCGCGGCACGGCGGTTAGTTTTTCGGTCACGCCGGGATGGCAGGTGACCTTTCGGCCCGCCGTTAATATCCCTGCCGCCTGCAGAACCAGCGCCGCCGCGCAGATGGCGCCGATCCACTTTTTGGCTTTGTCGTAGGCGCGAATGGCCTCGAGAACCCGGGTATCCTGGATCAGGGCATCGGTGCCGCCGGCGCCGCCGGGCAGAATGAGAAGGTCATACTCCAGCGGATGGATATCGCCCCATACTTTGTCGGGCTGGATCCGAACACCCCGCGAGCAGGTGACCAGGCCGGGGGCCAGGCCGACCGTATCCACGTTCCAGCGGGCCCGGCGGCAGATGTCCACGATGATGACCCCCTCCATCTCTTCGAATCCGGGGGCGAACGGCACAAGGGCGGTAGGCATGGGAATCTCCTTTTTAATCGGGGGGGTCTACAAAAATCCGGCAGGCGTTGTTCCAAGTCAAGGCTGCGGTCACTTCCGCCGAAAGGCCCCGGCAAACCGCCAGTTCGGCCAGTGTGTGGAGCATGAACGACGGCTCGTTGGGCTGGTCGGGCGCAATCTGGCGGGGCGCCAGGTCCGGAGAATCGGACTCGAGCAAAAGCCGGTCCGCCGGAACCTGCTGCGCCGCTGCATGCCCGCGCCGGTTGCCTTGTCGGGTCAGGGAGCCGCTGAAGGAAAAATAGCCGTTCAGCTTGGTCAGTAACGGAATGAGTTCGGCGTCGCCCGAATAGGAATGGAACACCAGCGCGGGCGGCAGCGGCTCCAGGCCGCGTAAAAGGTCCAGCAGGGCGCCCCAGGCTTGGCGGCAGTGGATGATCACCGGACGTCTTAGCTCCGCGGCCAGCTGCAGCTGTTCCAAAAAAACAACCGCCTGATCGGCGCGTTCCGGTGCGGTAACGGCATGATCCAGCCCGATCTCCCCCAGGATGGCCCGCGGCTCGCAAAGTAGTCGCGCGCGAAGCAGGTTTTTCCAGGCCGGGGTCCGGCCGGCGATGAACCAGGGATGGAGGCCATAGGCCGGCCGGACAGAGGAAAATCGCGTGGCCAGCTGTCCGACTGTTTCCCAGTCCGCCTCCACGGTGCCGCAACAGCGCAGACGAATCACGCCGGCCGCCTCGGCCCGCCCGATGATGGAGCCGATATCCGGCGCCAGCCGTTCGTCCTGCAGGTGGCAATGGGTGTCGTATAAGCGCATGGGGGCAGGATAGCGCAAACACGAAGGCCTGAACAGGTAGGAGTTTGCGGTAAAAAAGGAGGTTGTGGGAAAACGGGTTCTGACAGTACACTGAAAGGATGAATGTGCTCGTGGTTCAAAATTCGGCCGCCCGCGATGTGGCGGGAAACCTGGCGGCCCTGGACGCCCAGCTGGCCGGGGCGGGGGCGGCGGACCTGATCGTGTTGCCCGAAGTTTTCGCGATTCGCGGCAGCAATGTGGACCTGCGGCAGGCGGCGGAGCCGCTGGACGGCCCCCAGGCGCAGTGGCTGGCGCAAACCGCGCGGCGGCACGGGGCCTGGGTGCTGGGCGGCAGCTTGCTGGAACGCGCCGGCGCGGCGGTGCACAATACGGCGGTGTTGATGGATCGGGAGGGCCGGCTGAAGGCCTCGTACCGAAAATTGCATTTGTTCGAGGCCACGCTGGAGAATGGCAAACTGGTGCGCGAGCAGGACGTTTATGAACCGGGCGAACACCCGGTGATGGTGGATATCGAGGGTTGGTCGTGCGGGCTGTCCATCTGTTATGACGTGCGCTTTCCGGAATTGTATCGCCTGTATGCGAAGCGCGGGGCGTCCCTCCTGCTGATCCCCGCGAATTTCACGCAGAACACAGGGAAGTATCATTGGGAGACGCTCGTTAAGGCGCGGGCGATCGAGAACCAGTGTTTTGTGGTGGCGCCCAACCAGTGCGGCGAAAATGCGATCACGGGCGTGGCGAGTTACGGCCACAGCCTGATCGTGGGGCCGTGGGGGGAGGTGCTGGCCGAGGGCGGGCAGCAGCCCGCGCTCCTCCGCGCCACGCTGGACAAAAGCGAGCTGGAGCGCGTGCGCGCCCGCGTGCCGGCCTTGAAGCACCGGCGATCGTTGCCAGAGACATAAATGAAGATATATGAATCTTGGGAAAATGGAGGGCGCCGCGCTGTCGGCTCCGCCGGAGAACCTCGATGCGGCGAGAAAGGCCATTGAGGATTTCGGGTGGTATTGAGGTTAACGGCCGGGGTCCAGGCGGAATAGAATGTCTTTCACCTTGCCGGCGCCGAAGCGTTTCCAGATGGTGGACATGAGCGGTTTCTTGCCTGAGCGCTGCAGCTCCTGCATCCAGACGTGTTGGTCAACGAAGACAACGAGTTGGGCGCCCTCCATCTTCGCGGGCCGGGTGTGGGAGGCCACGGCCTTGCCGGCGATGTCGGGCCAGGTCTTGGTCAATTCCTCGATCAGATCCACGCGCAGCACGGCAATTCGGTTCATGACGCCCTTGAGCACATCCCCCACCACAGCCGCCTCGTCCATTTGCCGCTTTTTAGCCATATCGAGAGCATAGGAGGGCGGCCCGCCTTTGGCAAGAGTTTGCGCTTGGGCACAAAAAGCTCTCGTGGCATCATTTAAAACTATGGGCGCCCCGGATCACGCCCCGATCAAGACCATTGTGATGGAAACGAAGGCCCCGCTCATCTGCCTGATGCACGGCGACCGCTCCAATTCCACCAAGCAACCGGCCCGGGCAATGGGCGTCAAGCACGCGGGCTCCTGCGCGTCCGGTGTGTGCGGGACAAGATGGGCGAACGGCTGATCGCCCTGGGGCCGGCGAATCCGCAGGCCGTCAAAATGGTGGAGACGCTCGCGGCGCACACGAGCCGGGTCAAAGCGGTCACAACCTGGTCGCGGCGCCGCCGAGGACAGACCGGCAGGGCGCCCGCAAGCGCGCAATTGACCGGTTTGAAAACACCGTGTATTCTAACGGGGAAAGGAGCGAATTATGAAACGGGACAATCACATTATCATGGGCGTGCACGTTACGGATCGCGTGAAAAAGACGCCCCACATCCAGGAAATCTTCGCCGAGTTCGGCTGCCACATCAAAACCCGGTTGGGCCTTCACGAGGTCTCTTCCAATTTCTGTTCCCCAAACGGATTGATTCTGCTTGAGCTGCTCGACGAGCCCAAGGTGGTGGCCGAGCTGCAGGCCAAGCTGAACGCCATCGAAGGCGTGGACACCCAGATCATGACGTTCGCGCACTAGTCAGGGGACGCCGCGCCCCGCTCCCGCGAAAAGAGCGCCGCTCGCGATTATGGGCCCTTCAAGGAACGCGAAGAACGTGTCTTTCGCGGCGGGGCGCGAAATATCGTCGGGGAACTCCAAAAACCGGGCGAACACTCGCAGCACATTGCCGTCGACCACGGGGACCGCCTGCCCGAAGGCGATGCTCGCAATGGCGGCGGCGGTGTAACGCCCGACGCCCGGCAGCTCCAGGAGCGCTTCGAACGTGGCGGGCAGGCGGCCGCCATGCCGCTCCATCAGGACGCCCGCGGCCCGGTGCAGGTTCTGGGCGCGCGTGTAATAACCCAAACCCTCCCAGGCTTTCAGGACATCCTGCACGGGCGCGGCGGCCAGTGTCGGCAGATCCGGAAATCGGGACAGGAACCGGGTGAAGTAGGGGATGACCCCGCTCGCCTGCGTCTGCTGCAGCATGATCTCGCTGACCCAGACGCGGTAGGGGGCCGGATTTTCCCGCCAGGGCATGGCGCGGCTGTTTTTCTTAAACCAGCCGAGCAGCGGGGCAATCCACGCCGGCTTATTTCCATTCCTGTTCATAGTTGAACGAAGAGGCGGCATTGTTGTCGGGCCTCGCCCGTGAGCAATCCAGGAACGTGGAAACTCTGCCCGGATCCGGGATTCGGTACGCCTGTTCGGCGTAGAGCCGCACGAGGCCGTCTTCGGGCACGATTTCGAAATGGAGGCCGCGGCCATCCGTGACCGGTCCCGTTATGGCCGGCTGGGCCCGCGTGGTCAGCAGGGGCGGGCGGCCGAACGTGAAGACTTCCGTGACGCCGCGGGCCCGGTCGAGCAGGGCATTCAGCGCGCCGGAGTCGAGTTCGATCCACGCCTGCACCTTTGCGGCGCCGCGATCGAGCAGTTCGCGCACGGCCAGGCTGTTGCAGGCGGGCAGGGGGAAGGAGGTGACGATGGTCAGGCCGGGCAGGCCGCGCAGGAGGGTGAAGCCGTAAACGGAGGTCACGCGGAAGCGTTTCACGCCGCGTCCGGCGAGCTGCCGGATTTTTTCGCGCAGCTTCGGCAGATCCGTTTCGGAACAGAAATCGGGCAGCACCGCCTCGTTCAGCAGGACGTCCGCATCCGCGATGGGCCGGGCCAGGATGTCGCCCCGGATGGGGCTGGGGCGTCCGGGCGGCGCCTGGATGGTCGAAACCGTTTCGCCGTCCGTCGGAAAGGCGAGCGCCTCCATCATGGCGTCGAAGCGGGCCAGGCCCTGGCGGCCGGGGCGCAGCGTCTCGAGGCCGGGCTGGCTTTCGAGCCATTCCCAGAAGGAGCGCCGGGCCTCCTTGAGCGAGGTGGCGGGCAGGAACAGGTTGCCCTCGACCTTGGCCGTGATACGGCCGGCGCCGAGCGCCTCGGAGCGGGAGCTGACGAATTCCTTTTGGAGCGTTTCGGGAACAAGCGGGTGCTTCTGGGCCTCGCCGATTTCGAGGGGGAAATGCCAGGGCGGGATGGCGCTGCCGGGCAGCGCGACGGACAACCCCTTGGAATTGGCCGAGACCTCGAAATCCACCGTTGCGCGCGCGAGCGGCAGCTTGGCCACGCGGGCGGAGAGATCCGGGGTTGAAATGCCCACCTTGTAGACGAGCGCGTTCGGGGCCACGGGCTTGTCGCAATAGATCGTGCAGGTTTGCTGTTTTTCGGCGCGGTGGACCGAGCGGCCGTCCACGTCCATTTTGGTGACGGTGAAGACGGGGCCCTCGTCGCCCGAGTCGGGCTGCACGCGCACGCGCTCGTAGATGAGCAGGCGCCGCGAGAGTTCGACCGTGAAACGGCCGGGCTCGAGGCGGGTCACGCGGCCGCAGAGCAGGCCCGAGGCGCCGAGGGTTTCGTGTTGGAGCACATCGGCGAAGGACTCGGTTTTCGTGAAGCCGGGCGTCCACTTCCGGCCCGTGGTCGTGGCCAGCAGGGAGCGGGCCTCGCGCAGGGCGTTCTGCTCGTCGGCGGGCTCGGCGTCGAGCATGAGGCGGTAGGCCGAGACGACGCTGCGGACATAATCCTCGCGGCGCAGGCGGCCTTCGATCTTGAGGCAGGCGAGCCCGGCTTTTTTTAGAAAGGGAACATAGTCGAGCAGGCAGAGGTCGCCGGGGGAGAAGAAGAACCCGTTCCCCTTTTCTGAAAAATAGCGGCGGCGGCAGGGCTGCTTGCATTTGCCGCGGTTGCCGCTCCAGCCGCCGAGGAAGGAGGAGAAGAGGCAGCTTCCCGAGCGGCCGCAGCAGAGCGCGCCGTGAATGAACATCTCGAGTTCGATGTCGGTGTTTTTCCGGATCGCGAGGAGCTCCTCGAAGGTGGTCTGGCGTTCCAGGATGATCCGGCGCAGGCCGATGGATTTTCCGAAGGTCGCGCCTGCGCTGTTGTGCAGCCCCATCTGGGTGGAGGCGTGAAGGGGGAGGGAGGGAAAGCATTCGCGGAACAGGCGCACGAGGCCGAGGTCCTGCACGATAAGCGCGTCGGGGCCCATGTCGGCCAGGGCGGCCCCGATATCGGCGGCCTCGGCGAGCTCGGTTTCCTTGAGCAGGGTGTTGAGCGTGACATAGACCTTGCGGCCGTTTTTGTGGGCGTAGGCGATCAGGCGCGACATCTCGTCGGCCGTGCAGTTGTCGCCGCGTTCGCGCGCGTTGAACCGCGGCAGGCCGGCGTAGATGGCGTCGGCCCCGCAGTCGAAGGCGGTGAGGCCGGCGGCGATGGTGCCGGCGGGGGCCAGCAGTTCGGGTTTGGCGGGGGCGGGCCGGGCGACGGGGTTGGTTCTTGACGTTGTCATATGAGGTGAAGGATTATACCGCAAACGAACGGGCGTTGAAAGGGAATATGACGAATAAAAGAAGGACAGCCGGGGCGCTTCTTGTTTGGCTGGCGCTGGCGCTGGGTTCGCCGGCGGCCGCGCAGAACGGGGCGCTCTATTTCGTGCAGCTCACGGACACGCATTTGGGCGTGATGGACCACGAAACGGTGCTCGGGCAGATGGTCGAGGCCATCAACAAGCTGCCCTTTCCGATTGCCTGTGTGGTGCATACGGGCGACCTGGTGATGGATAATTTCGACAAGCCTTCGGTGCAGGCCTCGGCCACGTCCATTCTGGGCCGCATCCGGGCGCCCGTGCACGTGGTGGCGGGCAATCACGATTTGTCGGAGAAAAGCACGGCCCCCACGGTGGCCGCGTGGACGAAGCGGTTCGGCCCCCTGGGCGCGACGGCGGAATACAACGGGGTTCTGTTCGTGTTTGTCTTTACGGAAGGGCAGTTCAAAGAGGGGCCGGTGGGCGAGTTTAATGCGTACGGGTTCCTGGACCGGACATTGGAGAAGGCCGGGGGCCGGCCGGTGCTGCTCTTCCAGCACAGCGCTTGGTTTGAGGATTTTTATGGCAATGCCCTGCACCCGGGCTGGCCCGGAAAAATGCGCGCTCGCTGGGTTGAGCGGGTGAAAAGCGGTCCGGTGAAAGCGGTGATCACGGGGCATTGTCACCGCGACGAGCTGCACTGGGAGGGGGAGGTGCCGGTGTATGTGGGCGAGGCGGCGGCGCGTTTTTGGGGCCGGCAGCCCGCTTTCCGGGTCTATTGCTGGAAGGACGGCCGGCTGTCCTATCGGACCTGGTATTTGAACGACGCGAAGTAGCCGGGGCGGCACAGGGTAGGGATACAAAACAACAGGAGGCAGTATGAGCATGATCGGTGAGTTTCGGGAGTTTGCGGTCAAGGGCAACGTGATGGATATGGCGGTGGGTATCATCATCGGCGCCGCGTTCGGCAAGATCGTCTCCTCGCTGGTGACCGACATCATCATGCCGCCCATTGGTGTGTTGATTGGCGGGGTGAACTTCAGCGCCCTGGCCCTGGTGCTCAAGGAGGCCGTGCTGGCGGATGACGGTACCGTGGTGAAGGCGGCGGTGACCTTGAACTACGGCAAATTCATACAGACGGTGCTGGATTTCCTGATTGTGGCCTGGGCGATTTTCATGCTGGTCAAGGGCATGAACAACCTGCGCCGCATCGCGGAGCGGGCCGACAAGAAAGAGGCCGCGAAAGAAGTGGCGAAACAGGAAGCGGCGAAATAATCAGCGTCCGGCCGCCAGCAGGTAGAGCCAGTTGACGAGCAGGGCCAGCAGGCCGAGCCCGGCCAGAAGGACGGGAAGCCGGCGGTTTGGAAAGCGTTTAACCGGCACGTCCCATCGGAGCAGCCAGCTCGCCGCCGCGCCCAGAGAGGCGGCGGCGAGCGCGGTATAAACGAGCGTCATCAGGGGCTGCATCATCCAGGCGGCGAGCCAGCGCCCTTCCATGAAAAGGCATAGGGCGCGATAAGAGCCGCAACTGGGGCAGGGCAACCCGGTTGCGGCATGGGTTATGCAAAGCGGCCGCAGGCCGTCGGGCAGCAGGCGGGCCGCCGCTCCGAGCAGAAGCAGCCCGGGCCCGGCCATCAGCAGCAGGTAAAAAGTTGAGGAGCGGGGCGGACGCATAGCGCGCCTCCTTCGGCGGGGGCTCAGGGGTCGATGCAATCGGCCAGCGTGAGCGCGACCATGTCGGGTCTCACCAGGTCGGCCTGGCCCAGACGGTCGGCGGGGAAGATTTGCGCCACGGCCACGCAGCGCATGCCGGCGGCCTTGGCGGCCGCCTTGGTGCGCCGTTTGGTTTCCTGGATGTCGAGCGTCAGGCCATATTTTTCGGCCACTCCGCCGATATAGCGGATTTCCCCGGTTCCCACGAAAGGATGGAAGTCTTCCGGCCGCACGAGCACCCCCTTTTCCTTGAACATGGCCATGTCGGCGGCGCAGATGAGCGGCTCGGAATCGGCCAGCACTCCGGCCAGATCGAATATTACGGCTTTCATGGCGAAAGCGTAGCGAATGGGGGCCTGGGAGTCAATGAGCGCGGAACAGCACGCGGAACGGGGGGCATACAAAAATGAGTGAAATGCCAATTTTGTCGTTATTGGTTTGATTTCATCCGTCCGCTTCGGTATAAGGTCCGGCCAGGCCGTTTGTTTCCCATCTTCATTTGCAACAAGGAGTACGACTCATGCCGCGACGCGACGACATCAAAAAAGTGCTGATTATTGGTTCGGGTCCCATCGTCATCGGACAGGCGTGCGAGTTCGACTACTCCGGCACGCAGGCCTGCAAGGCGCTGCGCGGCCAGGGTTACCAGATCGTGCTGATCAACTCCAATCCCGCCACCATCATGACCGATCCGGGCATGGCGGACGTGACCTACATCGAGCCGTTGAACGTCGAGCGGATCACACAGATTATCGAAAAGGAGCGGCCCGACGCCCTGCTGCCCAATCTGGGCGGACAAATTGCCCTGAACCTTTCCTCCGAGCTGGCCAAGGCCGGCGTGCTGGAAAAGTACGGGGTCAAGGTCATCGGCGTCAATCTCGACGCCATCGCGCGGGGCGAGGACCGGCTGATTTTCAAGGAGACGATGAAGGGCCTTGGCATTGAAATGCCGAAGAGCGACCTGGCCTACACGGTCGAGGAGGCGGAGAAAATCGCGGCGCAGCTCGGGTATCCCGTGGTGTTGCGGCCGGCCTACACGATGGGCGGCACGGGCGGCGGGCTCGTCTACAATGTTGAGGAGCTCCGCACGGTGTGCAGCCGCGGCCTGCAGGCGTCGATGATCGGCCAGGTGCTGGTGGAGGAGTCCGTGCTGGGCTGGGAAGAGCTGGAGGTCGAGGTGGTGCGCGACGCCAAGAACCAGATGATCGTCGTGTGCTTCATCGAAAACATTGACGCGATGGGCGTGCATACGGGCGATTCTTTCTGTTCGGCGCCCATGCTGACCATTGCGCAGTCCGTGCAGGACCGGCTGAAGGAGCAGGCGTTCAAAATCGTGGAGTCGATCGGTGTGATCGGCGGCACGAACGTCCAGTTCGCGCACGACCCGAAGACCGGGCGCATTGTGATCATCGAGATCAATCCGCGCACGTCGCGATCCTCGGCGCTGGCTTCCAAGGCCACGGGCTTCCCCATCGCCCTGGTCTCCGCCAAGCTGGCGAGCGGGCTCACGCTCGACGAGATTCCCTACTGGCGCGATGGAACGCTGGAGAAATACACGCCGTCCGGCGAGTATGTGGTGGTCAAGTTCTCGCGCTGGGCGTTTGAAAAGTTCAAAGGCGTGCAGGACAAGCTGGGCACGCAGATGCGCGCCGTGGGCGAGGTGATGAGCATCGGCAAGAATTACAAGGAGGCCTTCCAGAAGGCGATCCGGTCGCTCGAAAACGGCCGGCACGGGCTGGGGTTTGCCAAGGATTTCAACCGTAAAGCGCTCCCCGAGCTGCTGGAGATGCTACAGGAGCCGACGAGCGAGCGGCAGTTCATCCTGTATGAGGCGCTGCGCAAGGGGGCGGACCTGGACCAGCTGTTCCGCCTGACGCACATCAAGAAATGGTTTCTGGAGCAGATGGAGGAGCTCGTCGAGCTGGAGGAGCGGATCCTGGCGCACAAGGGCGGGCTGCCCCACGACGCCCTGCTGGTGCAGGCCAAGAAGGACGGCTTTGCCGACCGCTACCTGGCCAAGCTGCTGGGCGTGACCGAGACGGCTGTTCGCGAGCGCCGCAAGCAGCTCAACTGCGTGGAGGGGTGGCATGCGGTGCCGGTCAGCGGTGTCGACAACGCGGCCTATTACTATTCGAGCTACCTGAAGGCCGACACCGCGCCGGCCACGAAAAACCCCAAGAAGGTGCTGATTTTGGGCGGCGGGCCGAACCGGATCGGGCAGGGCATCGAGTTTGACTACTGCTGCGTGCACGCGGCCTTTGCGCTGCGCGACTTCGGGTACGAGACCATCATGGTCAACTGCAATCCCGAGACGGTGTCCACCGATTACGACACCTCCGACAAGCTCTACTTCGAGCCGCTGACGGCGGAGGACGTGATTGCCATCTACGAGAAAGAGAAGCCCGAAGGCGTGATCGTGCAGTTCGGCGGGCAGACCCCGCTTAACATTGCGGCCGATTTGGAGCGCGCGGGGATCAAGATTCTCGGCACCAGCCTCGAGGCGATCAACATCGCCGAGGACCGCGACCTGTTCCGCAAGAAGATGGAGCGCCTCGGCATCCCGATGCCGGAGTCCGGTATGGCGGCGACGACCGATGAGGCGGTGGCGGTGGCCCAGCGCATCGGCTATCCGCTCATGGTGCGGCCCTCCTTCGTGCTCGGCGGCCGCGGCATGGAGGTGGTGTACGACGAGTCGATGCTGCGCGAATATGTGACCAAGGCCGTGGGGGTGACCCCGGACAAACCGCTGTTGATCGACCGGTTTCTCCAGGAGGCGCTGGAGTGCGAGGCCGACGCCCTGTCGGACGGGGTCGACGTGTTCGTGCCGAGCGTGATGGAGCATATTGAACTGGCGGGCGTTCATTCGGGTGATTCGGCCTGCGTGATTCCGCCGGTCACGATTCCGGAAAAACATCTGAAGACCATTACGGACTATACCCGGCGCATTGCGCAGGAACTCAAGGTCGTGGGCCTGATGAACATGCAATACGCCATCGAAAAGGACAAGGTGTACGTGCTGGAGGCCAACCCCCGCGCCTCGCGGACGGTGCCGCTGGTCTCCAAGGTGTGCGGACTTTCCATGGCCCGCGCCGCCACGGAGCTGATGCTGGGCCGCAAGCTGGGTGAATTGAAGCTGAAGCACAAGGTGTTCAAGCATTTCGGGGTCAAGGAGTCCGTGTTCCCCTTCGACAAGTATCCCGAGGTGGACCCCGTGCTGGGCCCCGAGATGCGCTCGACGGGCGAGGTGCTGGGCATCGCCGATAATTTCGGCATGGCCTTTTTCAAAGCGGAGGAGGGCGCCTCGTCGGTCCTGCCGCGCGAGGGCACCGTGTTGATGAGCTTGGTGGAAAAGACGGGCCTTGTTCTCGAGGTCGGCCGGGCGTTCGCCAAGCTGGGTTTCAAGATTAAGGCCACGCAAGGCACCTGGGAGTTCCTCAAGACGAGCGGTGTGCCCTGCGAGCGGATCAACAAGCTCCTGGAAGGCCGTCCGAACATCACCGACGGCATCATGAACAAGGAGATCCAGCTCGTCATCAACACGCCGGCGGGCAAGAAGAGCCAGACCGACGACTCCTATATCCGCAAGACGGCCATCAAGTACAAGATTCCCTATATCACCACCCTGGCGGCGGCCGTCGCCGCGGCCAAGGGCATCGAGGCCGCCCAGGCGAACGGCAAGGGCGGCGTGAAGTCCCTCCAGACCTATCACGCCGAAATCCGATAAGTCAAAATTGTCGTTTCGCAGTCCGTTTCATACAAAAACGTAATCCTATTGGGTTCCGAACCCCGAAAACAACCCTGTTTTCGGGGTTTTTTGTTGTTGGCATGCCGCCTGCTATAAAGCATGCGCCCCGAATCAGGGGCCAAGGAGAAAGAGATGAAACTGATCGTGGCATACATTCAGCCGGAAAAGCTCAACAGCGTGAAGCAGTCGCTGTATGAGCGGGAAATTTACAAAATGTCCGTCACCAATGCCCTGGGGTGCGGCCAGCAGAAGGGGTATCACGAGCAGTACCGGGGCGCCGACATCGAGGTGAACCTGTTGAAAAAGGTGCGCATCGAAGTGGCCGTGAACGACGCTTTTGTGGAGCCGTGCATCGAGGCCATTTGCAAGGGGGCGTGGACGGGGCGCATCGGGGACGGAAAAATATTCGTAACCGAGCTGTCCGAGTGCGTCCGTATTCGGACCGGGGAACGCGGGAAAATGGCGATTGGATAAGGAAAGGGATGACGATGAGCACGAAAAAAAGAATGCTTCTGACGGGAATAATCATGGCGGCGGGAGGCGCGGCCTGGGCGCAGGACACCGCCGCCGCTCCGGATGTGAGTTTTACCGCGAACAACCTGTGGATGATGGTCTGCACCATGCTGGTGTTCGTGATGAACCTCGGGTTTGCCACGGTGGAGACGGGTTTGACCCGCGCCAAAAACACGGTCAACATTTTGTTTAAAAACACCATCATCCCGGCCATCGGGCTGCTGAGTTTTGCCGCCATCGGGTTCGGGTTGATGTATCCCGGGGAGGGCGGCTGGATCGTCGGCAAGCTGTTCGGGTTCAAAGCCGCGGGGTTGCACCTGCCGGCCGACGGGTTGACCGGAACCTATAATCCCGGCATGACCTATTGGACCGATTTTCTCTTCCAGGCCATGTTCGCGGCCACGGCGGCGACCATCGTGTCGGGCGCCGTGGCGGAACGGGTGAAGCTGGGGAGCTTCCTGATCTTCACCCTGATTTACGTCACGTTCGTCTATCCGCTGGTCGGGTCGTGGACCTGGGGCGGCGGCTGGCTGGCGGGAAAGGGATTCCATGACTTCGCGGGCTCCACGCTGGTGCATTCCGTGGGCGGCTGGGCGGCCCTGGCCGGCGCGATTGTGCTGGGCCCGCGCATTGGACGCTTTGTGAACGGGATGATCAAGGCGGCTCCCGGGCATAACCTGCCGCTGGCCACGATCGGCGTTTTCCTGCTCTGGCTGGGCTGGTTCGGATTCAACGGCGGCTCCGTGCTGACCGCCGATCCGGGGAAAGCGTCCCTGGTGCTTCTGACCACCAATCTTTCGGCCGCCGCGGGAATGGTGACGGCCATGTTGACTTCCTGGACCGTGCAGAAGAAGCCCGACTTGACCATGGTGCTGAACGGATGTCTGGCCGGATTGGTCGCGGTCACGGCGGGCGCGGATTGCGTGTCGCCCGGGGCGGCGGTGGCGATTGGCGCCATCGGCGGCGTGCTGGTGGTGTTCGCCGTGCTGGGCGTGGACCGCTTGCGGGTGGACGATCCCGTGGGCGCAATCTCCGTGCACCTCGTGAACGGCGTCTGGGGCACGCTGGCGGTGGGTCTGTTCAGTCCCGATTATGGGTTCATGACCCAGTTGCTGGGGGTGGCGGCATACGGCGCCGCCTGCCTGCCCGTGGCCTTTCTGGTCTTCTATCTGATCAAGAAGACCATGGGGCTCCGGGTCCCGGCGGATGAGGAGCTGCGCGGGCTGGACATCGGGGAACACGGGCAGGAGGCCTATGGCGGATTCCAGATATTTACAACCGTGTAGGGAAAACCACCTCAAACCGGCGCCCCTTTTTGTTCGCGTGATCCAGTCGGGAGGGGCAAGCTTGATTTCGATTTTCACCGCCGGTCAAGCCCCCGCTGCAGGTGATGAACGATTTGGAAAATATGGCGCTGAGGCGCGTGGAAGCGGATAAAACGCCGGATAACTTGAAATCTTCAGGAAAAACTATCCGGACCTTTCGCCGGAACAGAGTCTGCAAAGGTTCTCGCTTGAGACACGGGTGGAGTTCAATAACCGGTTATCCGCCTATGTGCGATGCGGCAAAATAGGGGTCGATTGGCGGGCACATTCGGCCAAGTCGCCCGAGCGCCTGGCCGAAGAAATTCAGGCAATACAGGACGGGGGCTGTTCGCGCGTGCAGGTGTGCGCCACAGCCGATGTTTTGAAAGATCCGGAAACAGCGGCTGTGTTCCGCCGGTTTTTCGGCCGCCGGGTGAACGGCGAGTCTGCTCCGCAAGTCGCCCCTTTTCCTTGCTCCTTTGACCGCATCCGATTATTCTCATCAAATGCGGAAGGACAACGATTTACTGGGTGAAGTGGAAATTCCGGACGGGGCGCTCTGGGGCGCGCAGACCGAACGGGCGCGGCAACATTTTGCCGTGTCGGGCCGGCCGGTGAATCCGGCCCTGATCCGTGCGGGCGCGGAAGTCAAGAAGGCCTGCGCCCTGGCCAACGCGGAGCTGGGCTTTTTGCCGCGACCGCTGGCGGCGGCCATCGTGACGGCCTGCGATGAAATTATCGCCGGCCGCTGGGCCGACCAGTTTGTCACCGACGCCCTCCAGGGCGGCGCGGGCACCAGCACCAACATGAACTGGAACGAGGTTATCGCCTCGCGCGCCTCGGTGCTATCGGGCGAGCCGGTCAGCCCCCACGATCATGTGAATCTGCACCAATCCACGAACGATGTTTATCCGACCGCCCTGCGCGTGGCGGCTTTGCGCGCCCTGGCGGATCTGGAGCCCTCGCTAATCCAGCTGCTGGAAGCGTGCGAGGGAAAAGAGCGCGAATTTTCCGGGGTGATCAAGCTGGGTCGCACCGAATTGCGCGATGCTGTTCCGATTACGCTCGGCCGGGAGTTCGGGGCCTGGGCGACGGCGCTGGGGCGCGACCGCTGGCGCATTGCCAAGTGCGCCGAGCGCCTGCGTGAAACAAATCTGGGCGGCACCGTCATCGGCACCGGCATGGCCGCGCCGCGGGCCTACATTTTTCTGGTCATAGAAAAGCTGCGCGACGTGACCCGGCTCACTCTCTCCCGCGCCGAAAACCTGGTGGACGCCACGCAGAATCTTGATCCTTTTGCCGAGGTGAGCGGCATTCTGCGCGCGCATGCGGTGACGCTTTCCAAAATGGCCCGGGATCTGCGGTTCATGGGTAGCGGCCCCATGGGAGGGCTTGGCGAAATTGAACTGCCGGCCCTGCAGCCGGGCAGCAGCATGATGCCGGGCAAGGTCAATCCCGTCATGCCCGAGATGGTGCAGCAGGTCGCCTATCGGGTCATGGCGCACGACCAGGAGCTGGTGCAGGCGGCGATGCACGGCGAGCTGGAATTGAATGCCTTCCTGCCGCTGATCGCGGATGCGCTTTTGGATTCGCTGCAACTGCTGGAGCGGACCGACCGGCTTTTTGCCGAAACGTGCGTCAAGGGCATCAAGGCGTATCCGGAGCGGTGCCGGGCGCTCATGGAAAGTTCGCGCGAAGTGGTGACCGCGCTGATCCCGCGGCTGGGGCACGAACGGGCTGTGGAACTCGCACGGGATATGGCGGCCACGGGGAAGTCGGTGCGTGAGGCCGTCCTGGAGCGCGGGTGGATGACCGCCGCCGAATTGGATGAAGCCCTGACGGCCGAGCGGCTCTGCCAGCTCGGGTGGAGAAAACCATGAGCGCACCGCGTGGAATGCGATTGCAGATTGGACTTTTCGGCCGGCGAAACGCCGGCAAGTCCTCCCTTTTCAACCGGCTCCTGCACCAGGATGTCGCGATCGTGTCGGAGGTGCCCGGGACCACCACGGATCCCGTTGAGCGGCCCATGGAATTGCAGCCGATCGGACCGGTTCAGTTTATTGACACCGCCGGGCTGGACGATGTGGGCGCCCTGGGGGCAAAACGGGCGGCCAAGAGTCTCGCCGTTTTGGAGCGCGTGGATGTGGCGATCCTGGTCGCCGACGCCTGGGGCCTGGAGGAGAAGGAGCGGGTTGTGGGATTTGCGGCCAAAAAAACGCCGCTTGTGATCGCCTGCACCAAGGCGGACCGCCGCGCCGAACGTATGCTGGAGCAGGAGGCGCGTGAAGCGGGCTATGGCGAGGTGGTGACGGTGAGCGCCGTGGACGGCACGGGCATGAGCCGGCTGCGCGAAGCGCTGATCCGGGCCGCGCCGGAAGATTTTCTGACGCCCTCGACGATCATTGGCGACCTGGTGCGGCCGGGGGAGATGGTGGTGCTTGTGGTGCCCATCGACAAGGAGGCGCCGCGCGGTCGCCTGATCCTGCCGCAGGTCCAGGTGCTGCGCGATATTCTGGACCAGGATGCCTGCGGCGTGGTGGTCAAGGAACGGGAGCTGGCGCCCATGTTGAAAGAGCTGGCCCACCCGCCGGCGCTGGTGGTCACGGACAGTCAGGCGTTTATGAAGGTGGCGGCGGACACCCCCCGCAACGTGCCGATGACCAGCTTTTCCATTTTGTTCGCCCGGTTCAAGGGCGATCTCTTTCCGATGGCGCAGGGCGCCTTCTCGCTTTTGAACCTCAAGCCCGGCTCGCGCGTTCTGATGGCGGAGGCCTGCACGCACCATGCGATATGCGACGATATCGGCCGGGTGAAAATCCCCCGGTGGCTGGAGCAGAGCGTGGGAGGGAAGGTGGAAATCGTGATCGCGCCCGGTCGCGATTTCCCCGACGACGTGAAGGGCTTCAACCTGGTCATTCACTGTGGTGGTTGCATGCTCACGCGGCGCGAAATGCTGATCCGCATCGAACGGGCGAAAGAAGCGGGCATCGCCATTACCAACTACGGGCTTGCCATCGCCGCCTGCCTCGGCATTCTGGATCGCGCGCTCGAGCCGTTCCCTGCGGTGACGGAGCGGTTGCGCGGGTGGGTTGGGGTCAGCCCTTGACAATTGATATTTGGCTTGCCGTCTGCGGGAAACTTGGGCAGTATACGAGGCATGGCAAGGAAACTGAGGGTTCAATTTGAAGGCGCTATTTACCACGTAAGGCTTCGGGGCGTAGATCGGCGCAAGTTGTTCGATGATGACGATGAACGCGCGCGCTTTTTGAAGCG
>JAWOJA010000003.1:0-35960 GCA_046484345.1 Kiritimatiellia bacterium | reverse complement strand
ACGAGGCGTAGAGGGGACGGAGGCGAGCGGGGGCGAGCCGTAGAACCGCTCGCGCCCCGAGGGAAGGGGCGCTAGCGGTGGCCCCTCTTCGACCGGCCGGACGAGGATCAGCGAACGCTCCATTTGAGGGCCGGCCCCGGTGGATTATCGCGCTTTGTCTTAAAAGTCACCAGCAGTTCTGCCATGCGCCCAGAATGGGGCAATGCCGTTGATGGAATTGACTTCCTTCGACGGTACTGGTAAATCGAATGAAGAAACGAAAGGAACATTTCATGGCCCTCTTGGATGTCCACTTTGAAGGTCCCTCGATTGGCAAGCAGTCGAGCATGCAAGTGTTGATTCCCCCGGGCAAGGGACCGTTCCCCGTCCTTTACCTCCTCCACGGCCTGAGCGATGACCACACGATTTGGCTGCGGCGCACCAGCCTGGAGCGGTATATGGCGGGCCTGGACCTGATCATCGTCTTGCCCGACGGCCACCGGAGCTTTTACGTGAACGACCCCCGCCCGGGAGGAATGGCCTACGAAGACCACATCACCCGCGATGTGGTGGGCTTCTGCGACCGCGTCTTTCCGACCATCCCCAAACGGGAGGCGCGGGCCGTCGCCGGGCAGAGCATGGGCGGCTACGGCGCCATGATGCTGGCTTTGAAAAACCCGACTCTCTTCGGCACGGCCGTCTCGCACTCCGGCGCCCTCGCCTTCTCCCACGACCCCAAGGAAACACGGGCCGACTTCGAGCCCCTCGCGCGCGAACTCGGCGGCCGGTATGACTGTTTCCGCCTGGCCGCCCGCCTCTTGAAGTCGGGGAAGCGCCATCTGCCCGCCATCCGCTTCGATTGCGGCGCCGATGATTTTCTCCTTGCCCACAGCCGCCGCTTCGAATCGCATCTCACTAAAATCGGAGCCTCCCACGAATACCAGGAGCATCCCGGCAACCACTCGTGGGCCTACTGGGATGCGCACATCCAGGATACCGTTTCTTTCGTCATGCGCCAGTTCAAGAAACGCTGACAGGCTTCCGGGATCATGGCCGGTCCCATTCCACGATCCGCTTGCAGACGTTCTGCCCGCCGAGCACGACCATGGGCATGCCCCCCCCGGGATTGACCGACCCGCCCGTGAAAAAGAGGTTGGGATAACGGGGGCTCTGCTTGGGGGCCTTGAAAGCGAAATTCTTCCAGCGGTCGCAAACGACCCCGTAGATCGATCCGCGGTTGGAGTAATACTCCCGCTGAATGTCGACCGGAGTCCACAGGTGCTCCACCACAATATGCCGCCGCAGGTCCTTCAGTCCCATCCGCTCCAGCTTGTCCAGCACCCGTTCGCGCAGCGCACCGTACTCCTCCGGCGCCAGCGGCCGGGCCGGATCCGCGGGCGGGATATGGGGCAGAATCTTGAGCCCGTCGCATCCCGCCGGGGCGACCGTGGGGTCCGTTCGTGACGACGCCACGACGTACAGCGTGGGATCGTGCGGCAGCACCTTGTCCTTGAACACGGCCTTGAAATGCGACTTCTGGTCGCCGGAGAAAAAGAAATTGTGGTGGGCCAGCTGCGGATAGCGGCAGTCGAGCCCCAGATCGATCACCAGTCCCGAGCAGGCCGGCTCAAAGCGTTCAAGTCGCTTCATTTCGGCCGGCCCCGCCTTCAGCAGCTCGCGCGTGGCGGGAATCACCTCCATGTTGCACACCACGATGTCGGCCGGATGAAACACACCGTTGGCCGTGATGCCGCTGACCCGGCCGCCTTCCTTCCGGATTTCCGTGACCTCCTGCCCCGGGTTCACCCGGATGCCCAGCTCCTCCATCAGGCGGCCAAGCCCCACGGCCATGTTGTACATGCCGCCGTCGACGTACCACAGATCGTACCGGAACTGGATCGTGGGGAGGCAGTTCATGAAAGCCGGGGCGTCATAGGCCGAAGAGCCGACGTACTTGATGAAGAAATCCAAGGCGTCCCGCAAGCGGGGTTCCTGGATGAATCGCGTCACGCCGCCGTGCATGGTTCGGAACAGATCGAATTCCAGGATGGCGCCGGGCTCGTAATACCGGATGAACTCGGCCACCGAATCGAGGCCCGCCTCAAAATAACCCCGGTTGACAAGGTCATAAAGCTTCCCGGAATAGGAAAGGAACTCCCGGAACGGCTTGTCGAGGCCTTTGCCGAGCTTGGCCAGTTCGTCCGACATGGCCTCCTCATCGGGCACGAAGTCGAACACCGTGCCGTCCTCGAAGATGTTCCTCCAATGGGGCCGGACCCGGCGGATGGACACATAATCGGCCATCCGCCGGCCCGAGCCGGCAAAGAGCCGTTCGAAGAGGTGCGGCAGGGTCAGAATGGAGGGGCCGAGGTCAAAAACGTAGCCCTCCCGGCGCAGCATGTTCAGCTTGCCGCCGATCTGCGCGTTTTTCTCGAAAACCTCAACCGTGTAGCCCTGCTGGGCAAGGGAGATGGCCGCCGAGATGCCCCCCAGCCCGGCCCCGATCACGATCACTTTCCGGTTCCGGACAGGCGTCATACCGTTCCCTTTCGATCGCGGTCAATTTCCGTATAACCAAATCCACAGGGGAAGCCTACTACAAACAGGGAAACAGGGGAACCTCCAAAAACAAACGGCGGCGCGCTCTCAATCCGCGCGGCTCGCCGGCTTCCGTTTCCGCGCGTTCCGCCGCAGCGTGCACAAATGGCGGATGGCGGCGCCCAGGCCGACCAGCAGCAACAAGAAGCATGCCGTCACGCAAATGGTCTGGTTCGTCGGCCAGTCCGATGCAAACGACAAAAACAGTCCCGCCACCGTGGAGAACACCGCCACCGAGCAGGCGAGCACCAGCACCAGCCAGAGCCGCCGGGCGAGCAGAAGACCGATGGCGGGGGGCGCAATCAGGTAACAGAAAACCAACATGGCCCCGGCCACCTTGGAGGCGGCGGCGACGACCAGGCCCAGCACAACAAAAAACAGGAACTCCCAGCGGGCCGGCTTCACGCCCAGGACGGTGGCCGCTTCGCGGTCCAGGAACGCGTACAAGATCGGCCGGACGAACAGCGCCAGACAGGCCAAAGCCGGTATCAACACCACGCCGACAACGCGAAGGTCGGCCGGAGTGGTCAGAATGAGATCGCCGTACAGGAGCGACTTGATCTCATGCAGCCCGAACCCGTTTCGGGAAACGAGCAACACGCTCAGGCTGGATGCCGCGACAAACAACACGCCCAGGACCGTATCCCGCGGGACCCGCTGACTTTCGAACGGAATGGCCAACAGGCCAACGGCCAGGAGCGTCAGCGCCATGGCGCCGACGAACGGGGGAATGTGCAGGATGAGAGCGACGGCAATTCCGCAGGCGGCCATTTCCGACAGGGTAATCCCAATGAACACCACGCGCTTTAAAATGACGAAAACGCCGAGCCACGCGCAGACAACGGCGACCAGGATCCCGGCCATCAGGGCGTGGGGAAAAGAGGAAATCAGGTTGAACAACGAGGCATTCATAACGGACGGATTCCCTCCACAAACGGGGTTAGCCCGGCGCCGGACGTGGTCCCGGCCAGCAGTTGTTGCGCCCGGGCGATATCCGCCATCTCCACATGGCCCTGGTTGACCACGCAGACGATTGGCGACAGCGAACCCGCCTGCTCAATCCCGTGATGGGCCAACAGCACGGTTTTGCCGTCTTCCCGGCACAAGGCCAGCAGATGAGCGAGCACCTCCCGCTCCGAGTCCTCATCGAGCTCCGACGTGGGCTCGTCCATGACGAACACATCCGCGCCGCTCACGAAGGCCCGGCCCAGAATGGCCTTCTGCTTCATGCCGCCCGACAACTCCCCGAACATCTTGCCCTGGTGTTCCGCCAGGCCGAACCGGGCCAGCGCGGCATCGACGAGGCGCTTGTGCCCGCCGTCCGGCTGACGCCACCAGCCGAGTTGCGGGAAAAGGCCCATCTCGACGATTTGCCGGATCGTGACGGGATACAGCGGATCGATGGTCTTCTGTTGCGGCACATAGCCGGGCGGCATCCGCGCAAAAGGCGTGCGGATGCGACCGCGCGACGGCTTGAGGAGCCCGAGAATGGCGCGGAGCAAGGTGGTCTTGCCCGCGCCATTGGGCCCGACGAACGGGAGAAGGACACCCGGCAGGATATCGATGCAGACATCGCGCAAAACTTCCTGCCTTCCATAGGCCACGAAGAGATGCTCGCAAGAAATGATGAATGGTGACGATTTGCCGGGCACAGCCCCTCCTCTATCTCGCGCTGGAGATTCGTTTCACAATCAAATCGAACAGAGTGAAATAGTCCGTTGCTTCCGGTTGGCCGCCCACCGAGTTGGCGACAACGACAACGGACGCCCCGCTCTTGCCCGCCACCTGGTTCGCCGCCTTGGCGCTGTAAAACGGCTCTTGCAGGATTATCGTCACCCCCTCGGCTTTGGCCATTTCCGCGACTTCCGCCAAATGGCTCGCCGTCGGGGGGACGCCCGGTTTCGGCTCCAGCTCCGCCGTGATGACGAGGCCGAACCGATGGGCGAAATAAACCCAGCTTTTGTGATAGGTCACGATCTTCTGGCCGCGAAGCGGCAGCAGTGCCGCGATCCAGCCGCCCGCCTTGCCCCGGTTGGCCGGCTCGTCCAGAAAAGCGGCCAGCGTCCCGTCTTCCGTCTTGGCCCAGAGCGCGTCGGCGCCGGCCGCCTGGAGCAGGTCAGGCCCGAACATCCGCTCATCGAGAGCCTTCTGGAACGCCGCCGCGTTCCGGCGAAACGCCGCCGCATCGGCCGGGGCCAGGCCGGCCAGGCGCTCCGCAATGGCGCCCGCCACCCGGCGGCCATTCAACGGGTCCAGCCAGTAATGCGGGTTGCCCATCGGATGAACGTCGCCCATGGCGCGGGTTGCGGTTGTTTGCTGTGCATCCAAAACGGGAACACATTCGGACGCGTCCAGGTGCCCCTTCCCGCCCACCCGGATGCGGGTGTTGCGCGAACCGTCAAGAATAGGCGGCTCCCATCCGATCTCCAGTTCCAGGCCGATGCGAATCCACAGATCGGCGTTGCGCGCCTGCAGAATGAAACTCGGCTTGGCCGTCAGAAAATGAGGATCCTCTTTCCCCGTGCTGATGCTGCGGACGTCCGCCTTGTCGCCCGCCACCGCCCCGGCGATGGCGGCCAAATCGGAAGTCGTTGTGACAATCTTCAACTTCGCCGCGCGCGCCTCGCATACGAGGCCGCCGGCCAGCAACGCCATAACCCACAATTCAAATCGTTTCATGATGTGTTTCTCTTTCGTTCGTTCGCTGCTCAAATTAGAACTTGTGCGCGCCATGCGCTCCCAGGGAGATCATCCACTGCAGATACACCTCGGTCACATCCTCGGCTCCTTCCGCGGTTTCGTAGGCGCCTTGGTTGACCTGTAGGCGGAGGCGGGAAAACTCGGATGGGGTGAAATCCACCATGGCGGTCAGCCGATCGCTGGAGTCGAACGATTCGGAGCTGCCATCGGGGAGGTCGGATTCATTGGTCAAGCCGACCTGTTCCCAGCGAAGACCCGCGCGCCAGCGGGGAAGAAACCCGTAGACGGCCTGGACGTAGTAGCCGTCCTGGTCGTCCTGGCGGTTGTTGCCGACGAGTTGCGGCGCGAACTCATGGCCGACGAGTTCCATGTCCTTGCGGCGGCTGAAATATTCGCCCTGAAAGACAAAATCCCTCTCCCCGTGCGCCTGTGGGGCGTTGTATTTGTAGACGAAATCGCCGCCCCAGAACGAACTGTCGCCGTCGAGCCAGTGATCGTCGGCCCCATCCGCGTTGCTGTCGTGCGCTTCCTGGTGCTTGCCAGTGGCCCCAAAAGCGCCGAACTGCAACCCGTGATTGCCGGGCAGGTTCGGGCCGATCTTCAGCCAGCCGACGCCGACACGAGGCCCGTCATGCGTTGGCAAGGGCTCTTCGCCATGGTAGTCAAAAAGAACTTCATTGTCGCCTTGCAGCGCCTCCACGCCGGTCAGCAGGTAAAACGGCGTCGGCGCCAGCCAGGAAAGCTGGAGGCCCTTGTCGTTCAACCCGTGGTCGCCGAGGCACAGCTTGTAGATCAGCGGCTGGTCCGAGAAATCCCACTGATGGGAATGCTGGGCGTTGATGTAGCCGAAATCACTGAAGAACTTGCCGCCTTTGAGTTTGAGCCCCCAGGGCAGGCAGGTGGTTTCAATCACGGCCTCCTCCATCTCCGCGCTTTCGGTGTCGACGGCCGCAATCGCCCAGCCCTTGAAATACGGGTCCACGTCCGCGGAGAACTGCAGTTCCAGATGACGCAGGTTGAAGCCTTCATCCGGACCATGATGATGCGCCTCCCCGCCGCTGTGAACGTGGCCGAAGCCGGACAATCCTTCCAGAACGTGGCTGATGCCTTCCTTCGAATCGTCCTGGTGATAATACATGTCCACGATCGCCGAGATGTCGGGATTGAAGGACTGGAAACTGCGGGGCGCGCCCGAAAGGCCCGCGCCTTCCGAGACGGTTTGAGCGGCGGCATCCGCCGCCATGAGACAAGCCGCCACAAGCGGCAGCAAAGAAAGCGCTGCAATTTTGCGCATGAGAATACTCCTGTTGGGATTGGGTTTGTTTAAAAGTCGCCTCATTCGGGCCAGAATGCCCGAGGGCGCGTGACGATGTCACGAAAAGCGGAAAGGGCGACTCAGACCGGCGGCGCGCGCGGCTGGGTGACGGAGCGCGGGGAGTATTTCAACAAAACAGGAACGAACGGGAGAAGGGCGACCACGGCACGGACGGCACAAACAGGAGCCAGACTGACCGGCGAAAGCTGAAGCGGCGTGTGGGCCGTCTGGCAGATGAGACAGTGCCCCGCATTTTTCGAGACATGCCCGTCAGCGCAATGCGCCTGATGCATGAAGGGAATAATCAGGGCGCCGAGGACGAACAACACAACCAACAAACTGGAAGACAGGCGTTTCATGATTTGATAATATACCAGATTCCCAGATGAGCCGAATGCCGTCAATGCGAAAAAGCGGCGGGAGAAGGGATTGACGGCTCGACAACGGCCTCGGCAAAAAAACCATCCTCTTCATCGATTAACGCTCCCACGCGAAAACCGGCCTCCTCCAGCAGACGGCGTGTGCCATGCGCGCAGGGCATGCGGTCGTGGCGCACCGGCTCCGAAAAACCGGAGTGAAGCGTGTTGAGCTTTGCGCTTCCTTCAAGATTGGCAATCACCAGCCGCCCGCCGGCGGCGAGTCCGGGACGGGTACGCCGCAAAATGGCGCTCTTGTCGGCAAAATGCGGGAACACGCGGAAGAAAATCACAAGATCCCAGGAAGCGGGCTGGAACGCGATGGTTTCGGCTTCGGCGCAAACAATCTCGACGTTGGCCCGGCCGGCAAGCCGGCGGCGGCCTTCACACGCCATGCCCGGACTACAGTCGAAAGCGAGCACACGCCCCAAAGGCCCCACCCATTCGGACAGGTATTCTGTCAACGGTCCCGCCCCGCATCCGGGTTCCAACACGCGAAGGCCGGCCGCATCACCGAGCCGTTGTTTCAAACGCAGAACCTTGCCGCGGTCTTCGTCCGTGAAGAGCAACGGATTGTCGCTGACCGCGAGGCGGTCGAAAAAGTCGTTTTTGTTCATCACCAACTCCTGTTCGTCTCCATCGCGCCCCGTCCTTTGCACGCGCGCCAGACAAGGGAACCCGCATAGACCACGGACGAGACCAGCACAATGCTGGCCCCCGCCGGCCAGTTCAGGCCGAACGAAAGCATGAGGCCGCCGGCGGCACAGAGAGCGCCCAGCGCCATGGACCCGACAACGGCGCCTCGATACGTTTGCGCCACCTGCATGGCCGCGACAGCCGGATTGGTCAACAGGCTATACAACATCAATCCGCCGACGATATTCAGGTTGACGGTCACGGTGAACCCGCACAACGCGACAATGACATAATAGAACGCCGCGGCATGGATTCCGGAGGCCCGGGCAATCTCGCGGTCAAACAACACCGCCTTCGTCTCCTTGGCGAACACGACCAGCAGAATCAGCGGCAGAAGCCACGCCAAAAAGAGCGGCGGGATGTCCGCCCACTGGACCAGCAACAAGTTCCCCCACATCAGGCCGAGCAGTTCGGAACGGCGGTCCTGCATGAGCCCGATTCCCAGAAAGGCCAATCCCAGCGTCAGCGAAAACAGGATGCTCATGACCGTGTTGGCGTGCGTTCGCGTCTTGTCCGCAAGCGGGCCCACAAGCGCGGCCACGCCAAGCGACGCCACAAGGGCCGTGCCCAGCACGGGAGTTCCGAGGAAGTAAGCCAGAACGGCGCCCGCCAGGGCGGCGTGCGCCAGGCAGACGCCCATGAACGGCAGGCTTAACGAGATCAGCAGAAAACCGGCCAACCCGCAGCCGGCGCCGCCGATCAACGCGGTCAACAGCCACTTGACTTGAAGCGCCGTCATCGCAAAACCTCCGGCAAAACAACATACCGCCCGTCTGTTTCGAGAATACGCAAAGGCAATCCGTAGAGCTCCGACAACAGCTTGGCATCCATGGCCTCGGCCAGAGTCCCCATGCGGACCAAACGGCCGCCGCTCAGGATGGCCGCCTGGGTGATTCCGGCCGGCAAGTGCCGCGGATCATGAGTGACCATGACGACCGTCAGCCCCAAGGCCCGCCAAAGCCTTCCGACGAGTTGCGTGATGGCTTCCTGCCAGCGCAAGTCGAGATGCCCGGCGGGTTCATCAAGGAGAAGAATATCCGGCTGCTGCGCCAGAGCGCGCGCCAGGTGGACCTTCCTTTGCTCGCCCCCTGAAAGCACACCAAACGCGCGGTCGGCAATGCGATCAAGCTCCACCTGCCGCATCGCATCGTCACAAATTTGCCGGTCCTCAGGAGTCAACGCGCAACCCGGCCCGCGGACACCGGCGCGCCCCATCTCGACCACCTCGCGAACGCTCAGCGGCATAACCGAGGCCCCCCTTGAATGCAACTGCGGCACATAGCCGATTCGGCTTCGCAACCGCCCGCAAGCAAACGGCGTGAGCTGGGCAACATCCGAACCCAAAACATTTAAAAGTCCCGAAAACCGTGTCAGCGCGGGAATGACGTTCAACAAGGTGGTCTTGCCGGCCCCGTTTGGACCCAAAACAGCCAGAAATGCGCCTTTTGCCAAAACAAGCGACACCCGGTCCAAGACAACCGTTCGGCGGTGCCGCACGGTCAGCTCCCGCATCTCTATCGCCGCCGTCACGGAAATCCTTTCAGGAGGGCGTTGACATTGGCGTCCAGCAACCGCCAATTTGCCCCGGCCTCTCCAGTATCCGGAAAATTACTGAGCATAATGCCCGGGAGGCCGGATGCTTCGGCCAACGCCTCGAGGTGGCGCGGCCCCCACTGCCGATTGCCGATGACCGCTTCGGAGCCCTTTGTCCGGGCCATATCCACGGCCCGACTGACCTGCCACGCGGACTCATCCGTCCCTGCCTGAAAGGTCGACACCACGTTCAGTCCCAGCCATTGGCAAAAATCGCGCTGGTACCGGGCGCAGAGCACCTTTCGGCCGTGTAACCGTTGCACGCATCCGGCAAGCTCTTTTTCCACATCGGCGGCCTTACGCTTGATTCCGATCAAAGCCGAGTCAATGTGGGCGGCTTTGTCGGGCCATGTTTGCGACACACAAACCGCCAGCCCCTCGCACAGGGCCACGTAATTGCTGGGTATGGTGAACGCCGAGCGTGAGGGGACCGCGACGATGCGGTTGGTGGCCAAGCCCGACTTTACGACACCCGCGTCAAGACCGGCCTGAAAATCGTGCCGGATGAAGAGCGCGGCGGACGCGAGGTGCTTGACCTGGCCGGGGTCGAGATCGAAATGACCGGGGCAGGAACCGGACGGCATCAGACGAATAATCGGAACATCCGGCCCCACGAGGTCGCGAACGGCCGTCTCGATCAGCGTGGTGGTCACAACGGCGGAGGGGCCGTCGGCCTGGCGCCCGGCGCAGGCGGAGAAGCCCAGTCCGGCTAAAACAACCAGCAGAAAGGCGATGCTATTTCGTTTCATGGCGTCTGGTAGGCACTCCCCTCTTTGGGTTTGATCCGCGCGATCACGCCGTCGTCTCCCACCCCGCGATACCACGTGAAGCCGGAAACCGGTGCCCGCGCGTGAAGCGCCTTTTTCCGGCTTTGACGAGGCCCCAGGCTCCACACCACCCAGGCCAACGGCGCCTGCGCCTGGTCATGGTAGCGACCGTTTTGGCTCTGGCAAAAAGGGAAATCATCGGGAAGAAACAGGGCAAAATACTCCTCTTGCCGAGCGCCGTTCAGGGAATAGGGGCCGATGGCCGCGTACTTGTATGTGTGACCGGGATTGAAGGGATCCTCCAGCGCGCTGGACAACCCTTTCTTCAAGCTTCCGGAGAGAAATCCGCCCTGCGCCAGTTCGGGCGGCAACTGGCACCAGTGGTCCCGTTCGCTCGAGTTGCACGAAACGCGGACGGGCGGATAACAGGCGTGACTCTCGTAGTATGATTCCAGAGCCAGCTCAATTTGTCGCAGCTCGACCTTGACCTTGGCCACCCGGGCCTTTTCTCGCGCGGCAACCAGCGTCGGCAGGGTCAGGGAGGCAAGCAACCCGACGACGGCCATGACCACGATCAACTCCAATAGAGAAAACCCCCGTTTGTTCATTGCTGCTTCAGCCTGTAGAACCGGGCTCCGCCGCCGGTAGATGCCGGATCCTCTTCAACGGAAATCCACTTTACGGGCGCTGTCTGGACACGCTGCCAGCCCGCTGTGGCCGTGAGGTTGGTTGAGTATTCCAGGTCAAAGTTGGTGTACGTTCCGGACCAATAGATCAGCATTTTTCCGCCATTTTGCGCGAGCTTGAGCGTTGGACCAATCTCCTGGACAAAGAGCTCATAGCCGTGCCGGCCCTCCGATCCCGACCCCGATTCCTGGTTGATGATGCCCACGGCCGAGAACCAATCGGACGGAACGGGACCCAGATCGGTCAGCGGCACGCGCAATGGGAAATATCGGCCTTCGCCGTCCGAGACGGTGCACAGCCGGTCCGCCCAATTCGTTTTCCCCCACCCCGCGGAAGCATAATGGTTCGTTGCCATGCGGATCGATTCAATCCGCACCCTCCTGCCCTGATAGCGCTCGCCACCGGTTTGCCGCGTCTGATCGAACAGATCCTCGTGCGTCCCCGGGTTGCCGTCGTCCTCGTTCACGAGGTCCGACAAGCGGATCACTTCGGGATCGGGAAGGCCAAAGCCGGCTTGAACCAGGGTGACGGAGAAATTGTTGGCGGCTGACACCCGGTGCGACTCGTTAATATTGACCTTGCCGCCATAAAAAAGGGACTTTTGGGCGGTCACGTCCACCAAATCGCCCTTGCGGAAACGGCGCAGGGACTGGGGATCGTGGTTGACCCGGGTCATTTCGTTCGACCATTCCGCCTCGGCGTAAGCGTTCCCTTCGGGAATCCAGACACCGAGGCTGTTGTAGTTCTGGCCCATCCAGCAGGCGGTTCCGCCCCGGTCGTCCCCCGCCGCGGCTTGGAAAAACATCTGCCACTGCGCGCCCATGGCGCCGTCGGTTTCGGCGGCCGGAGCCCAGGCGGAATCGAGCATTTCCTCAGGATCGTTCAAAAGGACGCCCCGGATGACGAAGGGATGGGGCCCCGCCCACGTGCCGACGCCGCTGGCATTGACGGCCTGGAGATTCGTGTGCGTTTGCGCCTGACCCCAAACTGTTGCGCCAAGAAACAGACCGCCTAGAAACGTGACCGCCCGCGTGCTCTTCATCATCTCCCCCATTCCCTTTTCCAATAATTAATATTCGTATTACTTATCAATTTTTCGTAACACCTTCAAGCACAAAACGAACGCGCTAGCGTCTTTTTGGAAAGGGCACCATCAGGGCATGCGAGCGCCGGTAGTTCCGGCGGCGAGCGAAACGTGCTTCAGTCCTTTGACTGTTTTCAGCCGCCTGGCGACGGACTCAATTTCGCCCGGCGTGCCCCGCACGGCCACGATTTCCAGGCAATTGTCGTGATCCAGGTGGATGTGCTGGGTCGAGATGATGGCGTGATGGCAATCGTGCTGCACGTCCATCAGTTTTTTCACGACATCCCGCTTGTGATGATCGTAAACCAACACGATGGCGCCGGCGACTTCCGCGCCCGCCCGCCATTCCGTTTGGACCAGCGTCGCGCGGATCAGATCGCCGACGGCTTTGGAACGGGTCGGGCACCGTTCGGCCTTGATCTTCCGATCGAACTTTTCCACCAACTCCTTGTCGAGCGACACACTGAAACGGACTATCGCCATATCTTCCTCGTCGGTTGTTGGAAAGCAAGATACCAGCGTTTGCCCTCGCCCGCAAGGCCGGATCGGGACGGACCGGGTGTCCGGGCCGCCAGGCCGAATGGGAAGATGCTAAGCGCGGGGGCACTTTTTCAGGCACATGAACCAGTCGAGGCACTTCACGTCCGGGTCCGGCTTGGCCATGCGATCCTTGGCCACGCCGCACGATCCCGGGGGTGGCACGATCACATCGTCACCCGGCTGCCAGTTGGCCGGCGTGGCAATCTTGAACTCGTCGGAATACTGCATGGCAATCAAGAGGCGCTTGACCTCCTGCATATTCCGGCCGTTCGAGAGCGGATAATAAAGAACGGCGCGAACCTTCCCCTCCGGGTCGATCATGAACACGGCCCGAACGGCCTGAGTGTTGCTCGCCCCCGGCTGGAGCATCCCGAACGCCCTGGACACGTCCATGGTCAGATCGCTGATGACCGGAAAGGTGACCTCGACATTCTTCATGCCCTTGTAGTCGATCTTCTCCTTGATGGTCCGCAACCACGCGATATGGCTGTAGGTGCTGTCAATCGAAAGCCCCAGCAACTTGCAGTTCAGGGCCTCGAACTCCGGCTGCATGCTGGCGAAGGTCATGAACTCCGTGGTGCATACCGGCGTGAAGTCCGCCGGATGCGAAAAGAACACCACCCAACTCCCCTTGAAATCGTCCGGGAAGTTGAGCGGCCCCTGGGTGGTCTCGGCCTTAAACGAAGGCGCTTTTTCCCCAATCAACGGCAATCGTGTTGTGGTCTGTTCGTTCATAGGGACTCCTCTTTCTGTTTGTGTTGTTGTCCGATGCGTTGTCTTGTCTCATTCATTTTATTTTCAAGCGGATCGTCCGGATGCGGCGCCCGGACTTCCATGAATTTTGCGGTCGCCCTTGCGACAATGGCCCCATTCTGCCGGAGCTCGCCCCGCATCTTGAAAAGCGGCGCAAGCGCTTTCTCCAGACGGGCGCTGACCACGGCGGGCCGATTCACCATTACCGGTTTTAGAAATCGCACGGCCAGTTCGCCGGTCAGCGCAACGCGTCCGTGGGCAAAAAGGCAGTTCGTCATGGCACTGTCCAAAAGCGCGGCAATAACCCCGCCGTGCAAATATCCCGCGTAGCCTTGATACCGCCGGTCGCACGGGAATGTCGCCTCCACACGCCCATCCGCACAGGTGGTGAACACGAGGCGGCATCCCTGCGGATGCCCGGCCCCGCAGAGGATGCACTGCGCATGCAAGCGTGACTGAAGCACGGCAAAGCCCCCCCGATGACGTTCAGTGATCGCAGACATTCGCCCCGGACACCAGCGTTCCCGCCAGGTACAGGGAGACGAGTTTTTCCGGCGCTTCGGCCGGAGCGCCCACCACGACCGTGATGCCGTTTTCCGCGAACAGTCCCTGCGCCCGGCTGCCCATGCCGCCGGCGATGATGACCGTGGCCCCCTGCTCGCGCAGCCAGCGCGGCAGAACGCCCGGCTCATGCGGCGGCGGGGTCAGCAACTGCTTGTCCGTGATCGTCTTGGCTTTTTCGTCCACCGCCACCAGGGCGAACTGGGCGCAGTGTCCGAAGTGCATGCAGAGTTTTCCGTCGGCCAGCGGGATGGCGATTTTCATGACACGATCTCCTTCTTTTGTAGTTTGGGATTCGTCAGCTTGTTCTGTAACGTGATCGGACAGCGCCAGGATCGGCGCGATGACCCGTTCGAATGCCTTGGCGGTTTCGGTCTTGTTGTAGTGGTAGACAAACGGCTGCCCGGCATCGCAGGCCTCGCCCACGGCGGGGGCGATCGGTATGCGCCCCAGGAACGGCACGCTCATCTCCCCGGCCATCCGCTCGCCGCCCCCGCTTTTGAAGATGTCCGTGAGCTCCCCGCAATGGGGGCAGACGAAGCCGCTCATATTCTCGACCACGCCGAGCACGGGAAGCTCCAGTTGCTTGCAAAAGTTGATGGATTTGCGCACATCGGCGGTGGCCACATCCTGCGGGGTGGTGACCACGACCGCGCCGGCTGGATTTTTCACAAGCTGGCAGACCGACAGCGGCTCGTCGCCTGTGCCGGGCGGGGAATCGATGATGAGATAGTCCAGCTCCCCCCACTCCACGTCCTTGAGAAACTGTTTGATCAAACTCATTTTCAGAGGGCCGCGCCAGATGACGGCATCATCCCGGTCCCGCAGGAGAAACCCAATGGACATCACCTTGATGCCGGCGACTTCGACAGGCTGCAGGACGCCGTCCTTGGTCTCGACGGTCGACCCGTCCAAGCGCATCATTTTGGGAATGCTGGGGCCATGGATGTCCACATCGAGCAACCCGACCTTTTTGCCGGCCAGCGCCAGCGAGACCGCCATGTTGGCGGCTACGGTGCTTTTGCCCACACCGCCCTTGCCGGACATCACCAGGATTTTGTGGCGGATTCGACCCAGTCTCGTTTCAAGCGCCCGCGCATCAAGATCCTCTTCGAGAATCGCCTCTTCCGAATGGTGACGGGTGGAACAGGCTCCCTGCCTGGCCGATGCTTCCTGCTTTTGACCGCATTTACAATCGTCTGTCATACTCTTGTTTCCTTTCAAAATTCAAATCGTGTTCCCACACCGCCCGGCTGGCAGGCATGGGGGAAAGCGCCCCAAAGGTCCGCAGCGGCTTTCTGCCCGGTGCAGTGCATGGGCACCAGAAGGGGGCTGTTGAACCGCCGCAACTCCTGAATCGTCCAAGCCACACGTTCCGCCGTTGCAGAGCCCAGATGCATCCCGCCGATGACGGCGCGAACCGGCCAGCAACCGGTTAGCCCTTGAACGTGATCGAGCGTGTTAATGACGCCCGAATGCGCGCATCCCAGGAGAACAACGGTGCCGTGCGCCGTATCCACGAAGAGCGCCTGATCGTCCCGCAGAAGGTCGGGCACGCGCCCTTCCGAATCGCGGCAGAAGGCCTCGGTGATCGCTTCTTCAGGATGCAGGCGCGCGATCTCGCCGGTCGTTCGGATACCAGGGGCCACGTCCACCGGGCGCCGGGACGGAACAAAGCGACAGCGGCCCCCCAAAAGGGCATCCCGGCAAAGCGCCGGCATGCCGACATCGCGGACGCCCGATTGCCCGTGCCGATACTTGGGCAGAAGGGCGTCCGGATGCGCATGAACAGGCACACCCCCCGCCAGGCCACGGAGAACACCGGCCAGGCCGCCCGTGTGGTCGTAATGGCCATGACTGAGGACAATCCCATCCGCCGCCGCCAAATCGGCGTGCCACGCGCGGGCGTTGTCGGCCAGCGCCATGCCCTGGCCCGTATCGAACAACCAGCGTTTTCCGGAAGTTTCGATCCAGAAAGCCAGTCCGTGTTCACCCCGCGCGTCTCGGGCCACAACCGTGTTGTCAACCAGAACCGTGATTCTCATGTTGGTATTCATCGGGCGACTATGACCAAAGCGTTCATGCGGGCGGGGCCTCCAGAACAGCGCGACCGTCGGCTCCGAGCCGTCCGCTGTTGCGTTCGCAAATAACCATCGAGCCCACCGGCGCGCCGATATCCGCCGCCACGCGGGGGCACTTGACTCTCAGGAGAAAGAAAATATGTTTCGGGGTGGCGCTGAGGGTTTCGAAATTGCCCTGCCCTTTGGCAATGATCAGGTCGCTCGTTTCGAAGAGCTGGCGGAAGCGGTCAGAACAATCCTCGACAACAGTGCCGGGCGCATCGGACCCATTTGAAATTACGGGAACGATCTCCGGTAATCCGGCGGTTTCGGCATCCTCCATCGTCGCATCATTGATCACGGGAGACCCGCGCACGGCGACAACCATTTTCTCCCGCGGCAGCGCCTCGATGAGCGCCCGGTCAAAAACAAGTTCCCCGGCGTTGTCGGCCAGGAACAGGATCTGGCGGGCCCGTTCAGCCGCCTGAAACAGATTTCTAGCAGAACCATCGACGGGTTCCCGGCAAGCACGGCAAAGCGCCGTGCGGACATCCTTCTCAGTAAGTCCGGTTTTCGCCCCCGCATCGATGAGATTGCCGGCCAGCGCCATGCGAGCGATCGCCATCTGGGGATCTTCTTCGGACAGCGCCTGCTGGCGGAAAGCCGGAAACATTTCAAGCGCCAACCGATTCATGCGGTCCTTGAGTGGGCGGTACGGATCCGGGTTCCCCGTCTCCCGGCGGATCAACCGGTGAAGGCGCTGCGCCACTTCCGCGGGCGAGGCGTGCCATTCCTCGCCCGCTATCTCGGATAGCAGGCAACGCATAATATGTTCCCGATGATGTTCATCCGGAACGCAGTAACCGACCGCTTCGGAAGCCTGCCGAACAAAGCACGGAATACAATCGAGGGCGGTTTTCATTTGCCTGTTTCGCTCCACTCTCTACCGCTCTATTGTTGTCTGATTTTCAAGATTTCCCCATACGGCCCGTATATCGGCGCCGAGAGGACCGGCGTCGGTTTCGACGACCGCCAACCCCTGCAACTGGGCGCGTGTGACGCCCTTGTCGTACCGCACGCGCCCCGCGATCGCGGCGCCGGCACGGCGGGCCGCGGACTCTATCCGCTCCGTCATCTCCGCGTTCAAATCCCACTTGTTCACGCACACGGCCGTCGGAATGGCGAAGTGGCGTGTCAGTTCCAAAACCCGTTCCATATCGTGCGCGCCCGACAGAGTCGGTTCGGTCACAATCAGGACCAGCGACGCGCCGCTGACCGACGCGATAACCGCACACCCAACGCCCGGCGGGCCGTCCGCAAGAATGAGGTCGATCTTCCGTTCCTCGGCAAGGGCCCGGGCGGTCTCCCGGACCTTGCTGACGAGTTTGCCGGAATTCTCGCCGCCGGGAATCAGCCGCGCATGCACCATGGGGCCGTGACGCGTGTCGGACACATACCATTCGCCGCTGAGGCGTTCGGGAAAATCGATCGCCTTCACCGGGCACGCCCAAACGCACACGCCACAGCCCTCGCAGGCCGTTGCGTTGATGGTGAACGAGGCCTCGCCCGCCGCGCCGGCCGGCATCAGGACGGCGTCGAACCGGCACCGGGCCAGGCAGGCGCCGCAACCAACGCAGTCCGCGGGACGGATCACCGCCTCGTTTCCGCACCGGAACTCCTCGCGGCGCCGGATCGTGGGCGCCAGCACCAGGTGCAGGTCCGCGGCATCGACGTCGCAATCGGCGAGCAACGCATTTCCCGCCAACGCGGCGAAAGAGGCGGTCAGGCTTGTCTTGCCCGTACCGCCTTTGCCGCTGATAATGACGATCTCCTTCAAATCAAATCTCCTTCGTATCATTCGCTTCGGCAGGCGGCGTGTCGACATGCTCGACCAGCAGGCTCGCGGCGATCCGCACGCATTCAACGCAGGGAATACGGGCGGCACGGCGAATCTCCCGGCATTTGTCCGAACCCGCACTTGCCACAAACGCATCCCTCACATTCTGACGCACGTCCGGTTTATCGACTAGCTGGAGCGCAGCGTGCAGAGCCCCGCACAACCCCGCTTCGGCGCGGCCGCCGCCATGAATTTTGGCCTTGAGGATATCCTCCTCGGGAATGTTCCGATGCGGCTGAAAGGCGCGCAGAACACTCTGGGCACAGTTTAAACGCTCTTTTTGATAGGCTGAAAGGGCTCGTTCTACCGGCATAAGTCCTCCTCGATGTGATTCCATAACTTCTCAAACAATAGGCGATACTCCGGAAGCGCGCTCACGGCCAGCTCTCCGCGCGAGTAGGCCTCCGCCACGCGCCGGTCGTCGGGAATTTCAATCAACACAGGAATTTTCTCCCCTGTGCAATACGCGCTTACTCGCTGGTCGCCGCTGTCGGCCCGGTTGATGACCACCCCATGTCGAAGGCCCAATTTCCGAATCATTTCCACGGCGAGTTTCAAATCATTAAGGCCGAACGGGGTGGGTTCCGTGACCAGCACGACGTAGTCGGCATCCCGCACGGTGGTCACCACCGGACAGGAAGTGCCGGGCGGCGCGTCCAGAATAGCGATTCCAACTGTGAGCGCCTCTTTCTTCACGGCGCGAATCAGCGGCGGCGCCATGGGTTCGCCCACGTTCAATCGGCCCTGGACAAATAGCACACCGGCCGACCTTCCGGTTTCAGCCACTCCGATTTGCCGGTTTTGCTCACGAATGGCATGCGCCGGGCAGGCAAGCGCGCAACCGCCGCACCCGTGGCAAAGCTCCGGGAAGACCAGGGCTTTCTTGAGAACGGCAATGGCGTGATACTGGCAAACCTCGGAGCATTTGCGGCACCCTGTGCAGCGCTTTTCATCAACCACGGGCACGGAAATGCCAACCGGCTCTGACGCCTCGATCGTCGGGTTGAGAAAGATATGACCATTCGGCTCCTCGACGTCGCAATCGAGGTATTGAGCCTTTTGGCCGCTGTCCGCAAGAACGCGGGCAAGGTTGACCGCAACCGTGGTTTTACCCGTTCCCCCTTTTCCGCTGGCAATCGCAATTCTCATATCCGGGTTGTTCTCCGTTCTTCGTCATCCATTCCCATCGCCGGAAAAAGCATGGCCTCCGCAAACGCTTCGTGAAAACCTTCCGACGTGGATAAATCCACGTGCTTGACCCGCCGAGCGAGCTCCTCGCTCTGCCGCCGCGCTTCCGTTGAAAGCAGAGCCGTCTTCGCTCCGGCAAGCGACACATTGCCGACGTACCGGATGCGCTGGTGGTCGATCTCGGGCGGCAACAGGCCGATGCGCTGCGCGCTGCTCCGGCGAATGAAGCTGCCGAACCCGCCGGCCACGAGAACGGTCCGGAGGTCTGACACCGCAAGTCCGGCCTTACGCAAGAGGACCGTTATGCCCGCCCGGATGGCCCCGCTGCCCAGTTGCACTTCGCGGACATCGCGCTGGGTCAGCCGCACAGGGGGGACGGTCCGGCCTGGTGTTGCATCGGTGACGAAGAATTGGGCTTCGCCGGCCTCGTCCGTCTGGACGCGTTTGGCAATAGCCGGGGCTAATGCAGGCGGCAGTTCGGCGCCGGACAGGAGCTGGCCTTCGGGGGTCACGATGCCGTGGTTGAGCAACTCGGCGACGAGATCGATCAGCCCGCTGCCACAGATGCCGGCCGGCGCGGCGTTCCCGATCACTTCCACGCGGACATCCCCATCGAAGACCACTTTTTCGATGGCCCCATGCGTCCCCCTCATGCCGCATTCAATGCGGGCACCCTCGAAGGCGGGCCCGGCGGCCGTTGACGCGGCATAAAAGCGGTCCTCGTGGACGAGGACGATCTCGCCATTCGTGCCAATGTCCACCATCAGCACCGGGCCCGGAATCTGATCGAGTCGCGTCGCCAGCATCCCGGCCACCGTGTCGCCGCCCACGAATCCGCCGATGACAGGGAATACGTAGGCCAGACCCCGATGATGAATCGGGATGCCCAACTCGGCCGCCGGCACGAGCAAGCCTCGTGCATGTGCGGGCACGAAGGGCATTTCTCCGAGTTGCCTTGGATCGACTCCGCAAAGAATGTGCGACATGGTCGTGTTGCCGGCGAACGCCGCTTCGTAAACGTGTTCACGATCAATTTTGGCGCCGGCGCAAAGGGCATCGATCATGCCCGATATCTCACGAATCGCAACGAGGCGCATTTCGTCGAGACAGCCCGCACAGGTGGAGGCATGTTTGATGCGGGAGAGCACGTCGTCGCCGAAACTGATCTGGGGGTTCATGCGGGAGACCACTCCGAGTTCACGACCGTCGCACAAGTTCAGCAATTCGCCGACCATCGTCGTGGTGCCGATGTCGAACGCCACGCCGAAACAGCGGTCGCTTGTGTTACCGGCCTCGAAATCGATCAGATGGTGATCCGCCAGCACGGCAGTCCCCTTGAACGCGTTCGCGCGAAGCGTGAGGGGAACCTGGCGGAGCAGCGGCAGGTCAGCCTTGAATAATCCGATTTCCAGCTCTAGCCGCAGCAGATCGGGGGCGTCGTCCTCCAGCGTGGGGGGGTTCAGTTCGACGTATATCTTGCGGACGCCGGGCCGCACGTCCCCGGGGGCGGAGGCGGCCGAGGTCGTCAAAATTTGATTCTCGCCTCCGAAAAGGGATGTTTCCGGCACGAACACCATCAGTTCGGTTTTGATCGGGTTCTGACAGGCCAGGCGCCAGCCCTCCCGCAATTCCGAGCCCGAAAACGCGCGTTCGTCGGCCGGGGTTGGAACGCCGGCATGGTCCAGGATCTGGACACGACATTTCCCGCAGGTACCGGCCCCTCCGCAGGGCGTTTCGATCACGAGGCCCGCACGGGCGGCGGCTTCAAGAATGGTCGTTCCGTGAAGAACAAATACCGACCGGCCTTGCGGTTGAAACGTGACTCGTAACTGCATTTCCATCCTCCGTCCCTTTCGCCTGCTTGCCAACCCGCACGCCAGCCGTTTTTCTCTACGATGGCAATGCGCCTAACGCCATTCGACTCTCGCGTTTTTTACTAACCCTATTCAAATATGCAAATCCCTGTCCGGGCCGGCTTCCATGTGACGCAGGTTAGCCCTTATCTTTCCCGCTAAAGCCGGCACTTGGGTGTCGATCCATTCGAGATAGTTGGGAATAATGTGCTCCCGACCGATCTTTCGAACCGCCTCCGACGCGTAGTCCAAGAGGTATTCCTGAAAAGTCAGGACACCGTTGGCAATGCAGAAATTCTTGACTGTGGCATGTTTGGCCAACGGCATAAAATTCGCGCCTGTCCTTCCCTCTCGGTAACCGGCCGTGCAGAAGGACGGCAAATAGCCCTCCTGACAGAGGTCCAGGATGAACTCATCCAGGCTACGCGTATCCGCCAGCAGGAATTGCTGCCGGTCGGGAAGATGTGCATGCTCCATTTGACTATACCCGCCGACGGCAATGCGGGATCCGGCATCCATCTGCGACACACCGCCCTGGCGGACAACCTGTCGCCGCAGATCGGGCTTTTCGCGAGCCGTTAGAATAGAGCCCGTGTACGGACACATCAACCGGATAATGGCAACGATCTTCCGGAAATCGTGGTCCGAAACGATCCATGGCGAACGGATAGCGAAGGGAGTCCCTTCAGCAGGCTCAAGCCGCGGATAGGAAATGGTGTGAGGGCCGACACCGAACGCCTTTTCCAACGCCATGGCGTGATGCAGCAGTCCGAGCAGTTCGTAGCGCCAGTCATAAAGACCGAACAGGACCCCCATGCCCACATCGTCAATACCCGCCGACTGCGCCCGATGCAACGAGTAAAGCCGCCAGTCGTATTCACCTTTCAGCGTCCCCTTGGGATGCAATCTCTCGTAGGTCGGCCGGTGGTACGTCTCCTGGAACACCTGATAGGTGCCGATCCCTACAGCGTGCACCTCCTTATACTCGTTGTCGAACAACGGCGCGGCGTTCACGTTGGCTCGACGTATCTCGCCGGGGCCGTTCTTGATCTGATAGGCAACCTCCACCGAGCGGCATATATACTCGTGATCACTGGCGGGATGTTCTCCAAAAACCATAATTAACCGCTTGTGGCCGACATCAACCAAAGCCAGCAGTTCCCGTCGCAGCTCTTCCATGGTCAGCGACCGTTTGCGCACTTCAGGGTTCCCGCTGCGAAAACCACAATACGTGCAGTTGTTCACACACGGGCTGGAAACATACAACGGGGCGAAGAGCACAATCCGGTTGCCATATACCGTGCGTTTGATCCAACCCGCCGTCTCATAAATGGACTCCCAGAGCTGAGGGTCCTCGACGTTGACCAGAACGGCCACATCATCGGGCGAAAGCATCGTACCGGTCGTGGCATTATCACGAGCTTTCCGGATAATGTCTTCCACTTGCGACCGGTCCGCCAGCCGATGGCGACAGAGGCACGACCGGATGTTCTCGTCCTTGAGGAACTCCGCATACGGCTGATGATCCTGCCACGCCCGGACCCGCTCTAGACGATTCTGCTGCCAAAGAATTTCGGTTGGAGTTAGCATGGCGGGCAAATCCGGTTGCGAGAATCCACATGAACCACGCACGGCTTGAACTGATGGACATCCTGATCTCCGAGTCCGCAATAGGTCAGAATGATCACCGCGTCGCCCGCTTGTCCCATTCGCGCCGCCGCCCCCCTCAGCGCGATCGTGCCGGAACCTGGCGGCGCGGAAATGGCATAGGTCACGATCCGCGTTCCGTTGCTGACGTTCAGCACATGCACTTGCTCGCCCGGCAGGATGTCGGCGGCCTCCATTAGCTGATGGTCGATCCCGACACTTCCTTCGTAGTGCAGTTCAGTCGCCGTCAACGTGGCGCGATGAATCTTGGATTTCAACATCTGGCGTTGCATCTGCATCTTTTCAATCCCTGTCTTTCCCTGTCTTTCTCGCGGCAATAAGAAGAAATCACGGCATCAGGCGCTTGGTTCCGGAATAGACCTCTTCCACCACCAACGCCGCGGCGCCGTGGCCGGGGTGAGCAGGCGGATTCCATTTCTTCATGTCGTCAAACACCGGACCGGCTTCGTGATATTCCAACGCCCCTTTAAGTTGATACGCTTTTTTGTCGTTTGTCATGAACAACACCGCCCCCTTGGATCCGGCTTTGATGTTCCTTCGGGTTTTGTCGAAATAGTTGTCGGCCACGACGATCCGCTCGTCGCCATAAAGGCTGACACAGGTGGCGTAAATAACGTTGGGAGCCCCCAGGTCGTCAACCGTCGCCAAGATGACGGGCCCCTCCCGCCGCATCCACGCTTCCTTCACCGCTTCGCTCATTTTCATTGTTCGTCCTTTTATATCGTAAACTGCGTCATACCGGACCTTCAAGGCGCAAGCAAATAGTCCGCGATCGCCCGGTAAAACGTCGTCACGGCCAGAATCGCGCAGTGCCGCCCGGTGTCCGTTTCGCATTCCCCGGACCGTATGATCTCCCCGGCGCTGATCGAGAGCGCATCCGTGACATTCCGGCCCTTCGCCCGGCGCGCCACGGCGCGGCCGCATGAGCGGGTGTTGTCACATCCGTCCGTGTAGTAACGGACGTCCTCAATCTGGTCTTTGCAGATGACCAGATAAAACTCCATCGAGTCCCCGCACAGGCCCTTGATCGAAGCCGATGAAGTCGGGTCGTTCATCCGGCCAAAAAACTCATCCCCTAGCGGATTTTGCATCAACTCCTCCGGATTCGCCTGCATTTTCCCCGGCTTCGCCGGCGACATAATACGCTTCCTGACCGTGCCCCTGGGAACGAATCTGGCCTGTGCGCACCAACTTCCCCACGTATTTCGACACCTCGTTCGGATGCAGGCCAAACACCTCGCCAATTTGTTGCGCCGTGCAGGGCCGGCGTTTGAGCATAGCCAGGATCGTGCCCTCGTTCGCCGCAATTTCGGCGGATTTGTCCGACGCGAATTCGGCGATCACTGATGCGGCGGGGCGGAACAGGTCCTTTAACGCCTCCATCTTTTCGCGCGGCATGGCGAACGCGAAATCCTCGGCGGGCGGCCGCACCGCCGTGTTGAGATGAATTTCGTCGGGGGCGATAGACGCGGCCAGCGAAGCAATCTTTTCCACGTCCCGCCAGGCGGTATTTGAACCCCAGACAAGAAACACCTCAAGCCAGAACTTGCCCGCGAACTCGGAACGGAAAGCCCGGTATCCCTCGATCATTTTCTCAAACTTCAGATCGGGATGCGGCCGGTTGACATGCTCGAACGAAGCTTGATCCCAGGCGCTGAGCGACAGCTTGACGAGATCGGCCCGCTTTGCCGCTTCCCGCACCTCCGGCATCCAAAACAGCGTGCCGTTGGATAACAGTGCGGACGGCGTGGTTGCCTGATCACGAACGAACTGGAGGATCTCGCCAAACCCGGTGTGCAGCGTGGGTTCACCGGAGCCGGAAAGAGTGATGTAATCCGCCTTGCCCCCATGCCGGACCCAATCCTGAATTTCGCCCTTAACGGCGGCCACCGACACGTAAGCCTTGCGCTCCAGCGTCTTGTGCGTGGTGCGCCCCAGCTGGCAAAAAACACAATCGAGCGTGCATGTCTTGAAAGGCGTCAGGTCAACCCCCAGCGACAGCCCCAGCCGCCGGGAGGGCACGGGCCCAAAAAGATGGCGATAGCGATTCATGTTTCATCACCCTCGAGACATCAGCCACCGCGCGCCCAGCCCGGAAGGCCCGTGGCATGGAACATGTTGCGCCATCCCCGACCGCCGCCGCCACCACCACCGCGACCCGAAAAGCCCCGCCCACAACCCATGCCGAAGCCACGCCCCGGAACAGTGTTCAAAGGGCCCGGCGCCGCAATCCCGGCGCAGAATCCCCTGCCCCGGCCTGTCATCGGCCCATTTCCCATGGGCCCCGTTCCATCTTTCGCTGGCATTTTCAATCTCCTTTTGTTCTGGCTCACGCCCAATGTCCTTCGACCGTGGATTCTTTGGTTTCCTTCAAATCGCCTTTTTTGAACCGTTCCACGGCATCGGCCACCGTGTTCCCGGACACCTGGTAGATTTTGACGCCTGCCGCCGCCAGCGCGCGAAAGGCTTTCGGCCCCACGTTGCCCGAGATAACGGCTTCGGCGCCCAAACGGACGACGGTTTCAGCCGCCTGGATCCCGGCGCCTTGCGCCGCATTCATATTTTGCGTGTTCTCATGGGCGGACATCAGAGAAGTTTCCGTGTCCACCAGAAGAAAATAGGGAGCGCGGCCAAAACGCATATCCACGAGATCCGTGGCATCCTTGCCAACCGAGGTTACAATCAATTTCATCTTTGTGATTCCTTTTTTTAATTCAGCCGATATGACTTTCTTCCCATGCCCCTGCCCACTCGCGGACCGGCCGCAGCCCCGTCCAGGTCGGCCGGCCATTGGCCCAAATCCGTTTCGCCCGCAACAACCCGGCATGGACCATGCCGAGCCGTTCAATGAGCCCTGGAGGTAGGCTGTGATGACCGCCTCCACCTCTCCGGCCACGAACGGGACAACTCGAATTCCGCACGCCGTCAGCAGATTGAACTGGGGCCGGAGAATGGCGCCGCAAATCAGCACATTCGGCTGGAAATAACTCAGGCGGCTGGTCTGCTGCCCGGGTTCAGCGCATTCGAGGGGTTCTTCCCGCCGGCCGATAACCCGCCCGTCTTCCACTTCCAACAGAAGGAGCCGGCGCGCCACTTCGAACACCGGCGATATCCGGCCGTTACAAATGGTCACGGCCACCCGTTGTTTTTGCTTTTCCATGCATTTTTATTAAGCACACAACATGCCAATTCGCGAAACCGCCATAATTGAAGAGCTAAATGCTTCAATAGCAATGCATTATGCGATTTACCGGAAATGCAAAACACCGAATACACAGGCGCATCATTGCAACTCTTTCGAGTGTTAGAGTCGCAATAACGCGACTAAAGCGGCCCCTTCCAGAAGGGCTGTCAGGACAGCCGCCTTAGCGGGTCCGTCCGTCTTCTTCCGGCAGGTCGATGCCGAGCGCCTTGATTTTCCGGAACAGCGTGCTTTTGTGAAGGCCGAGCTCGCGGGCGGCGGCCAGGCGATTAAACCCGTTGCGGCGCAGCGCCTCGCGGATGGACTGGATCTCGGCCGTTTGAACGGCCCCGCGATAATCCGGGGCCGGGGCAGGCGCAGACGCCGCCGCCCCCAAAAATTCCGACGGCAAATGACGGCTTTCAATGCGGCCTTCGCCGCACAGCACAAAGGCGTGCTCGATCAGGTTTTCCAGCTCCCGCACATTGCCCGGATAGTCATGCGCCAGGAGCAGGGCCATGACCTCCGAGGCCACACCGGTCACCGCCCGGCCCTGGAGGCGGTTGAAGCGTTCGATGAAATGCTCCACCAGCAGCGGGATGTCCTCCTTGCGCCGGCGCAGAGGCGGGATCTCAACCTGGACCACGTTGATCCGGTAAAACAGATCCTGCCGGAACGTCCCCTTTTTCACCAACCCGGCCAGGTCGCGGTGCGTGGCCGTGATTACTCGGACATTAGCCTTAGCCGTGCGCGTACCGCCCAGGGGCTCATACAGCCGGTCCTGCAGCACACGCAGAAGCCGGACTTGCAGGGCGGGCGAGATTTCGCCGATTTCATCCAGCAGGAGCGTGCCGCCCTCCGCGCGGGCAAAAAGACCCGGTTTATCCCGGTTGGCGCCTGTGAAAGCGCCGGCCTTATAGCCGAAAAGCTCGGATTCCAGCAGCGTATCCGGCAATGCCCCGCAGTTGATCGCGACAAACGACCCCTTGCTTCGGGGGCTTAACGAATGAATGGCGCGCGCCGCGAGCTCTTTCCCCGTGCCCGTTTCGCCCTGGATCAGCACCGTGCTCTCGCTGGCGGCGAGTTGCGGCAGGATCTCGAAAAGCCGGCGCATGGAGGGGCTGCGGCTGACCAGATCGCCGATTTCGAAACGGCCCGACAGCTCTTTGCGAAGTTCCTCGACGAGGCTCAGATCGCGGAAAGTCTCCGCCCCTCCAATGATCCGGCCGCCCGCGTCCCGCAACACGGCGGTGGAGACGCTTATGGGAATGCGGCGCCCCGCCGCATTCACAATGAAAGCGGATTTGTTGATGACGGGAGAGCCCGAAGCGAGTGTTTTGCGCAAGGCGCAGTCGGCCTCGCACATGCCGGAGCGGAAGACCTCGGCGCAGGGTCGGCCGATGGCCTCGGCCCGGGGCACCCCCGTGACAGACTCCGCGGCGCGGTTGAACGACGTTATTTTCCAGTTTCCGTCAACGGTAAAGACGCCATCCGAAATGCTCTCCAGAATGGCCTCCGTGGCGGCGAGGGAAGCGGCGGAAACAGCCTTTTTTTCGGGACGCCCGATTGATTTTCTGCGAATCGACATATTGCTATCATGAAGCAATCGTCCATCCCTGTCAACGCACCTGGCAAAGAGGATCCAGGGCTTCAGGCCGGGGCTCATTTTCCGTATCGCCAAAGATCCCCTCCGAAGCGTACTATAAAACCGGGGACAGGAAATTATTCAAAAAGGAGGGCTCATGTCCGACCCCCTGACCCCCTTGGGGATGCGGTCTTATTTCGAAAGCGGCGCCACCCGCTCCCCCGCCTCCCGGCTCGACCGGCTGGCCGGGCTGGATGCGGCCATTGTCAAATTCGAAACAGAGCTGCTGGACGCGCTGAAAGCCGACCTGGGCAAACCCGCGGCTGAAGCCTATTCGTCCGAAATCGGATTTGTGCGGGCCGACATCGCCCACGCCCGCCGGCACCTGCCGCAGTGGACGCGGCCGATTCGCCGCCGCACGCCGCTGCTGCTGCAGCCGGCTGTCAGCGAAATTATCCCCGAGCCCCGGGGCCTGGCGCTGATCCTGAGTCCCTGGAACTATCCCTTCCAGCTTTCCTTCTCCCCCCTCACGGCCGCGCTGGCGGCGGGCAATACGGTCGTTTTGAAGCCCTCCGAGATGGCCCCCCGCACGGCAGGGGTTATGCGCCGGCTGATTGCCAGTTGCTTTTCGCCCGACTGCTGCACCGTCCTCGAGGGCGGCCCGGAAACGGCCGCCCGGCTGCTGGAGGAGCCCTTTGATCACATTTTCTTCACGGGCGGCACAGCCGTGGGCCGGATCGTCATGCAGGCGGCGGCCAAACGGCTGACCCCGGTGACGCTCGAACTCGGCGGCAAATCGCCCGCGGTCGTCTGCGCCGATGCGGACATCCCGGCCGCCGCGCGGCGGCTGGCCTGGGGAAAGTTCATGAATGCGGGACAGACCTGCACGGCGCCGGACTTCGTCCTGGCCGACCGCCGGGTATTCGAGCCGCTGCTGGCGGCGCTCACCCGCGCGATCACGGATTTTTACGGCCCCGATCCGGGCCTCAGCCCCGACTATGGCCGGATTGTGAACCACCGCCATTTCGACCGGCTGACCGGCTGCCTGGGCTCGGGGCGCGTTGTCTGCGGAGGCGGGCATGACCGCCAAAGCCTCTACCTGGCGCCCACCGTGCTGGCCGATGTTCCCGAAGACGCGCCGGCCATGCGGGATGAGCTGTTTGGCCCGATCCTGCCGGTGCTGCCGTTCGAAAGCCTGGAAGACGCCCTGGGCGGCCTGCGCAAACGGCCCCACCCGCTGGCGCTCTATATTTTTTCCGCGAGCCGAAACACACAGGACCGGATCCTGGCCGCCGTCCCCTCGGGCGGCGCCTGCGTGAACGACACGCTGGCGCATATGATGAATCCGCGCCTGCCCTTCGGGGGCGTCGGCGAAAGCGGAATGGGCGCCTACCACGGCAAAACGGGGTTCGACACCTTCAGCCATTGGCGGTCGGTCATGCGGCGGGGCACCTGGTGGGACCCGCGCCTGCGCTATCCGCCTTTTCAGACGCCGCTGAAGCGGCTCAAGCGGATACTGCCCTTCATGCTGGAGTAGCCAGCATTTCCCGCAGGGCCGCCTCGACCCGGGACAGATCCGCCTGGGTTTCATGGCAGGCGCCTTTGGGACGGGTGTTGCACACGGCGAGAACAGGTTTTGGGAACGAGGCCAGGATGCCCTCGAGCAGCTCCTTTTCGCAGGCCACGGCCACCACGGCGTCCACATCGGCGCTTCTCACGAACGCCACGGCCTGGCGGCCGCCGGCCGCAATCCGGCACTGCACGCCGTAGCGGTTGCGCAGTTCGAGCAGGCCCTTGACCGGACAGAGGCCGCAGCCCTTGCACTGCTCCACCCCGCGGTTCAGGTTCTGGCCGCAGGCGCCGCCCTGAAGGCAATGGGCCGCCAGAAGCAGGAGCCGGCCGGGGGGGACCTTCACGCGACGCCACCGGGTGAAACGGTTGTTAAACCGGATAAAAGCGGCCTGCAGCATTAAGCTTGGACTGGGCATGGGGCTCCTGTATAGTTTTTTCACCATACCACTGCGCGCGTTGCGGGTCAAGAAAGCGAAAGAACCATGACACAGCCTTCTTCACCAAAACATATTGCGGTCATCGGGGCCGGGCCCGGCGGCCTGACCGCCGCCATGCTCCTGGCCCGCCGGGGCTTCCGGGTCACCGTCTTCGAGGCGCAGGATCGGGTGGGCGGGCGGAATGCCGAAATCCGGCTGGGCCCCTATGTCTTCGACACCGGCCCCACGTTCCTCATGATGAAACAGGTGCTTGAGGAGGTCTTTCTCGAATCGGGCACAACCCTTGAAACGGAACTGGCCCTGAAGCGGCTCGAGCCGATGTACCGGCTGCAATTCAAGGACCGCCACCTCGATCCCACCACCGATCCCGACGGGATGGCGCGGGAGATCCGGCGCGTGTTCCCCGGCCAGGAAATTCGGTACGCGGCCATGATGAAACGGGAAAAAGAGCGTTTCAAGCACCTCTACCCCTGTTTGCAGAAGTCCTACCACCGCCCGGTCACGATGCTCCATCCCGACCTGTTGCGGGCCCTTCCCCACCTGGCGCTGGGGCGGAGCCTGTTCGACGTCATGCAGGGCTATTTCCGGAACGAAGAACTGGCCCTTTCCTTCACCTTTCAGGCCAAGTACCTGGGCATGTCGCCGTGGGAATGTCCCGGGCTCTTCGCCATCATCCCCTACATCGAGCATGCCTTCGGCATTTACCACACGCAGGGCGGACTCAGCCGGATCTCCGACGCCATGGCCGCGGTGGCCGTGCGCAACGGGGCCGAGGTGCGGCTCGGAACGCCCGTTAAAAAGGTGCTGGTCCGAGACCGGGCCGCGGTCGGCGTGCTCCTGGAAAACGGGGAGACCGTGGAGACCGACGAGGTGGTGCTCAACGCCGATTTCGGCCATGCGGCCACGCACCTGTTCGAGCCCGGGGTGCTGCGCAAGTACACCCCCGCCGCCCTGGCCAAAAAACGGTTCTCCTGCTCCACCTTCATGCTGTACCTGGGGCTCGACATCCCCGTCACCACGCCCCACCACCTGGTGGTGTTCGCCGAGGACTACCGGGCCCACATCGACTCGATCTTCACCCGGTTGCGCCTCGTCAAGGACATCTCCTTCTACGTCCGGAACGCGGGCGCCAGCGACCCCTCCATCGCCCCGGCGGGCCACTCCGCCCTCTACGTGCTGGTGCCGGCGCCCAACACCCGCAGCGGGATCGACTGGGACCGCGAGCGCGACGGTTTTCGCGAAACCGTACTGGACGCCATCGCGGCTCGAACCCCGCTGGGCAACCTGCGGCCGCACATCCGGGCCGAAAAGATTATTACGCCCATGGAATGGGAACGCGATTACCGGATTTACGCCGGCGCCACCTTCAACCTGGCCCACACCCTGGGGCAGATGATCGTCCTGCGCCCCCGGAACAAGTTCGAGGAGATCGACCGCTGCTACCTCGCGGGCGGCGGCACCCACCCCGGCAGCGGCCTGCCCACGATCTATGAATCCGGCCGCATCGCGGCGAACCTGATTTCCCGCGCCCACGGCGTCCCATATAGCTCCGCCAACCAGGAAATCTGACCCATGTCCCACCGCACCGTCATCCTCGCCAGCCCGCGCGGCTTCTGTGCGGGCGTGCGCCGCGCCGTCGAAATCGCCGAATCCGTCCTCAGCCAGCGGCCCCACCCGGTCTACGGGCTCCGGGAAATCGTCCACAACCGGCAGGTGGTGAACGACCTGCGGGAAAAAGGCATCGTGTTCGTGCAGGATATCGCCGAGGTGCCCGAAGGCGCAACGGTGCTGTTCAGCGCGCACGGCGTGCCGCCGTCCGTGCGGGAAGCCGCCGCCGCGCGCCGGCTGGATGTCGTCGACGCCACCTGCCCGTTTGTCATGAAAGTGCACGTCGAGGTGCAGCGTTTCGTCCGGGAGGACCGCACGATCGCGCTGATCGGCCACCGGCGGCACGACGAGGTGGTCGGCGTTGCCGGGGAGGCGCCCGAGCGGGTGGTGGTGATCGAAAACGAAGAGGAGTCGGCCGCCTTCATGCCGGCCGACCCGGAGCGGGTTGCCGTCATCACGCAGACCACGCTGAGCCAGGCAGAGACCGATCGGGTGCTGAATGTGCTGAAAAGCCGCTTTCCCCATCTGCGGACGCCGTCGAAAAAGGACATCTGTTACGCCACCACCAACCGCCAGGAGGCCGTCAAGCAACTGGCCAAACGGGTGGACCTGATCCTGGTGCTGGGTTCGGAAAACAGCTCCAACTCGCGCCGCCTGGCCGAAGTGGCCGTGACGAACGGCGCCGAGGCGCATCTGCTCAGCAGCCCGGAGACCGTAGACGCGATCCCGCTCGATAACCGCAGCGCCATCGGACTGACAGCGGGGGCATCAACACCGGAGGCCTTCATCGCCGAAATACTCTCCCGCCTGCGTGAAAAGGGTTTTGACCGGGTGGAGGAAATGGACGTGGTGCATGAGGATATCCACTTTGCCCTGCCCCCCGCCCTGCGCACCACGCCGAATGCCTGAGCCGCGCCTCACCCGACGGTGTCCGCGCGCCCCGCTCCGGCATATCCGCCTCCGCCAGCCCGCATAGCGTCCAGGCCTCCTCGGCCCGGTTCGCATCCGCCGTGGCGGGAAGGGGCTTCCTCAGCCAGCCCGGATAACCGGGAATCGCCCAGCGGCGTTCGCCTATCACCCGGTCCGTCACCTCCCGGAGCGTTTCCAGCCGCGCCGAGAGTTCGACGAATTTCCTTTGCGTTCCGAAACAATAAAAAAGGCCGGCCTTTCAAAGGCCGGCCTTTTTCCTCCCTGTATCAAACCTTCGTCCAGGCGCCCTTGGCCTTTGAACTCTCCACGGCGGCCTTGACGAACTTCATGCCGTCCAAGCCCTCCTGCACACCCGGATGGGGGAAGGCCTCGGGCCCATTTTTCTCCCCCTTCAGCTTGCGCACCTGACGCTCCATGGTCGTGTGGAGGTTGGCCAGAGCCTCGAAGAAGTCCTCATTATGCCCGCCCGGCGCACGCTGATAGGAGCTTACCAGGGCGGGGATGCCGGCGCCGCCGTTGATCCAGAAAGTCTGGTCGGCCCCGCCGTTCTTGACAATCAGCGCCTCGGCGCGTTCCTGGTGCCATTCCAGCGAACCCTTGGTCCCGTAGATGCGGAAGCCGCAGTCGTTCTTGTAGCCGATCGCGATCTGCGTGGCGGTGATGATCGCCGTGCCGCCATTGGCCAGTTCCCCGATGACGTTGAAATCGTCGTCCAGCGTGCGGCCCGGAACGAACCGGTTAAGCCGGGCGCTGACCTTTTTAACGGCCTGCCCGCCCACCCAGGTGGCCGCCACGAAAGCGTGGGTGCCAATGTCGCCGCCGCAGTTTGAAATGCCCGTGCGCTTGGGGTCGGTCCGCCACGAAGCCTGCTGCTGTCCCGATTTTTCAAGCGGCGCGGAAAGCCAGCCCTGGTTATACCACGACTCGATCTTGCGAATCTCGCCGATCGTTCCGTCGGCCACCATGCACTTGGCCGTCATCATCATGGGATGGCCGGTATAGGTGTGGGCCAGCACGAAGGGCAGCTTGCTTTTCTTGACCAGGCGCGCCAATTCCTCGGATTCCGCCACGGTGAGGGTCATGGGCTTTTCGCACAACACCGGCAGACCGGCTTCCAGGCAGGCTTTGGCCGACGCAAAATGGGCGAAATTGGGGGTGGTCACAACGGCATAATCGAGCTCCACCCGGCCGGCCTTCCAGGCCTTCAGCATCGTGGGCAGATCCGGAAAACCCTGGATGCCCCACTCGTTGGCCGCTTCCATGGCCGCGGCGGGATCATGCCGCAACACGCCGGCCGTTACCTCCCGGGTTGCATCCAGACTGACTGCCCGCAGATGAACCTTGCCGAAAAAGCTGCCGGATCCGCCTCCCCCGATCATTGCGACCTTCAATTTGCCCATGGCCTGCTCCTTTTCTTTCGTGATGCGAAGTTGGAGTTTTTTACTCCATCCGGGACGAAATGGCAAGACTTGGAAACAGGCCGGACTTTTTCTTGCCCCCACCCGCCTCCTTGGGCATAATGACCACTTATTTACTTCTCTTGGGGGCCATCGATGAAACCAACCTTTCTCCATTCCATGGCGCTGGGCGCGGCATGCCTTTTCCTGTCCGCCGGCGCCCTCCGTTCCGAAAGTCCCCGGGTTTTCCTGGAAGCCTGCCGCAGTGGCGACACCGCCCTCATGGGGTCCCTGCTCAAGGCCAACCCCGCCTACCTCACCACGGTCGGCGAAGAAGGCTGGCTGCCCATCCACTGGGCCGTGCTTTCCCGCGAATACAAAGCCGTCACGTTGCTGCTCTCCCGCGGGGCCGACGTCAACGCGGGCTCGGAGCGCCTCATTACGCCGCTTCATCTGGCGGCCTATGTGGATGTGCCCGAAATTGCGGAGCTGCTCATCGAAAAGGGCGCGTCCATCAACGCCACCAACGAGACCGGCGCCACGCCCCTTCACTGGTGCGCCTACCGGGATGCCGCGGAAGTGGCCCGACTGCTCGTGAAAGCCGGCGCCGATGTTAATGCGCGCGGCGAACTTCAAGCCACCCCCCTTCACTGGGCGGCGCAAAACGGCGTCACCAACTTGATCCAATTACTGCTGGCCAACAAAGCCTCCATCGACGCCAAGACAACGGCTGACAAGACAGCCGAAATGCTGGCCAAAGAAAACGACTCCGCGCTCGGCGCCGAGTTGATCGAAGGAAAGACGGATGACGGCAACTCGCCGGCCCCGGAATCTACCGAAATATCAGAGCCCTCCCTCGAGTCGTCATCCTCGAATCAAGTTAAAGTCGTCGAATTCAAGGATTCCTCCGTCTATACCGGCTCGATGAACGGCAAGCGTTTTGAAGGCGAGGGGCTTCTGGTTTTTTCCAACGGCGAGCGGTACGAAGGCGGCTGGAAGAAAAGCCTTCGCCACGGCCAGGGTAAAGCCGAATTTCCCGACGGATCCCGCTACGAAGGCGAATGGGTCAATAACAAACGGCAGGGAACCGGAACAGCGGTTTTCGCCAACGGCGACACCTACAAAGGCGCCTGGCGCGCCGATCGCATGCACGGGGAAGGCCTCTACGCCTTCAACAACGGCGCCACCCTCTCCGGTTCCTGGAAAAAAGGCGTTCTGGCGTCCGGAACCGGCCTCTGCACCTTTTCCAACGGAACCCGCTATTCGGGCGAATGGGTCAACGGCCTCCCCCACGGCTCCGGCACCTACACCGACGCCAGCGGCGGGAATCTGACCGGAACCTGGAAGAAAAACAGACTCGTCGAAACCGTCACCCGCATCCCTTTTTCAGACGACACGCCCGACGCCAAGCCTGCGGACAAGCCGTAAAGGCCCCCGATCAGCCTTAATCCGGTGCTTCTCGGGTTGCATGCTGTATCCCGCAACAGGGAATGGCTGCGCCGCAACCCACAATTGTATTGTGAACAGTCGGAAAACGGGTAAGATAGATAAACTAAAATGGAGTTTAGTCCGCCATGGCTCAAACGGGTATGCACTTGTCGCAGGAACAGCGCCTTCAAATGGTGCTGGCTCCCCAATTGCGGCAATCCCTGGAGCTTCTCCAGGTGCCCACCCTTGAGCTCCGCGCGCTGGTCCGGGCCGAGCTTGAAAAAAATCCGACTCTTGAAGAGCCCCCCGAGAATTACACCCCCCTGGAAGAAGAAGAAGCCGTAGCCGACAACAAGAACGACGCCGACCAAAAGGCGCTCGATTTCCGAAAGGAATTTGAGGTCCTGGCCCGGCTGGACGACGAATGGCGCGAATACTTTTTTCAGGAGGAAACTAACCGCCCCTACACCGTCGAGGATGCCGACCGCCGCCAGTTTTTCTTCGATTCCGTACCGTCGCATGAATCCCTGCAGATGCACCTGATCAACCAGCTGGGCCTGTCGGACCTGGACGAACATTCCCGGCAAATTGGCGAACTGATCATCGGCAGCATCAACGACGACGGGTTCCTCACCACGCCGGTCGAAGATCTGGCATGCTGGGCGGCATCCTCGACCTCGCCGACGTCCAGGTCGCCGAGATCATGACCCACCGCAAGACCATGGTGACGGTCGACGCCGCCACCCCGCCGGCCGAGATCCTCGATCAGGTGGTGGCGAGCCCCCACACCCGCTTCCCGGTGTGGCGCGACGACCCCGACAGCATCGTCGGCATCCTCCACGTCAAGGACCTGCTCGCCGCCGTCCACGAGCGCGGGCCGGCGCTGGAGGGGCTCGACATCGTGAGCCTGTGCAGCCCCCCCTGGTTCATCCCCGACACCACGCCCTTGCGCAAGCAGCTGGTGGCCTTCCGCCAGCAGCGCCAGCACCTCGCCCTGGTGGTCGACGAGTACGGCGACCTCGAAGGCCTGGTCACGCTCGAGGACATCATCGAGGAGATCGTGGGCGAGATCACCGACGAGAAGGACGTGGAGAGCGTCGGCATGGAGCCCCAGCCCGACGGCTCGGTGCTGGTCAACGGCTGGGTCACGGTGCGCGACCTCAACCGCCAGTTCGACTGGCGCCTCCCCGACGAGGAGGCGGCGACCGTGGCCGGCCTCGTCATCCACGAGGCGAGGCGGATCCCCGAGGTCGGCCAGAGCTTCGCCTTCTACGGCTTCCGCTTCGACATCATGCGCCGCCAGCGCCACCAGATCGTCTTGCTCAAGGTCACCCCGCCGCGCCCGGAGGAGGAGGGCTAGCCGGCCCGCCAGCCCCCCTACTTGCGGCGCGGGTGGCGCCGCGCGAAGTCGTCGGCGATCTCCTCGAAGGTCATGAACTTCACCCCCGGGTGGCGGCTGATGTGGTC
>JAWOJA010000102.1:0-33935 GCA_046484345.1 Kiritimatiellia bacterium | reverse complement strand
ACGCAGGTTGCAGCGCGCGCAGGATTCGATCCACATCCGGATGGGCGGTGTGGCGGCGACCTCGCGGCCCCTGCGGTAATCGAGCAGGATTTTGACCAGATGCCAGGATTTGCTGAAAAGGTTCATAAGCCGACTATTTTACCGTATTCTGTCGGTTCAGCCAACCGCAAATCTTTACAATCCACGGCATCACCACGATCGGCACAACGCGCGCAGGATTATCAGGCGCTAATTTGTTTTACCAGGGATCGCCTTGGGCACGAAACCCGGCGGCATGAAGAGCGGCATCAAAATGTTTTTAATCATGGGGAGGGCGATTTTGAGTCCTTCGATTTCATCGAGCATGATGCGGTCCGCGCTGAGCAGGTTATCCCCCTTGATTGTGCTATATCCGGCCATGCCGCCCGTCCCCTCGGGAATGGAGGCCAATAGGGCGGGATCCGCGTCGGGCAGAAGGGCCAGGCCCTTCTTGGCGAGCTTCACCAGGGAGACCGTATAGACGCTGGCAGGTGGCTTCCGCATTTGCGGGAATACGCGTGTGAACGACCGGTTGCTTGTCACGGGCACGCCATTTGTAGCGCTTAAGCGGTCGATGGCGGAGTTCATCAGTTCGGGCGACCCCATCACGTAAATCATTTCATTACCGGCATAAGCGGCTTCCCAGCGCATTTTGCCTATGAAATCGGCCATGGGCAGCGGCGGCGTGTTGGAGGAGGCCGTTGCCGCATAAGCGTATGACTGGATGTTGATGTTTTTGTAGGTACGTTCCGCTCCGACCTTGATCGAGAGTCCCGGTGCGGTGACGATTGAGTTGGAGCTATAGGCCGACATCATTTTGTCCATGGCCTGTTTCGCTTTGACCGGATCGCTCACCGCGATGAACTGCATCAATCCGAGCTTGCCATCGGTATCGGGAACAATCGCGGCGGCGATGTCCCCAGCATATATGCCTTTTATGTCCGTCATCATCTGGCGGAAGGTCTCTCCCATCCCGACCCCCTGGGGCCCCATGGCTGTTCCCATTTTTACTATCATTTTGATATAGGGTTCCCCTAATGCGTCCATCCACTTATCCATGCCCGATCCGATCCAGGCCAACAGCGCATCGGCGGGGGGAAGCGCCATGAATTTCCCGGAGGGCGCGATGCCTCCGGAGATCAGCCTCGAGATCGCGGTTCCATCCTTCGGATCGAGGCAGCTGAGGATATTGATCGATTCCGGTGTCACGCTAACCGTGAACGCGACCCCTTGAATATCGCCAGCCAGTTTCAACAGCATCTCCATTTCGGCTTCGATGATCTTTGCCGGGTCAGGCTGGCCGGGTTTTGCCAATGCTTGTTGGGCAAATTGGGCCGTTGCCATCTGGGACACCATTTCCAGCAATGGGATGGTCGCTTGGATGTCCACGCCAACACGAATCGTGCCGGGCAGTTCCATGAACAGCGGCGATTCTCCCGGCTGGCTCTCCACGAAGTTGATCGCTTCCTGAACGCCGCTAATTTTGTCGCATGTGATAATCTTGCCCGCGGCAAGACCCACGAATATCGTGCGATTAAGGCCGGTGGCGCCCAGGGGCATACTGAACTGGTAAATCGAACCGACCCTGTTGGTGGCCGGGAAAGAGCGGGCCATCGCCGTGATGCAGGCCATGCCGTCGCCGATGGCGGGAAAGACAAAGGCCACCTGTGGGACCGCCATGTTCCCGGCGGCCGCATGGGGGCCCGTTCTATCCGTCTTCGGAAGGAAGACATAAAGATCGATCGGTTTAGTGGTGTCCACGCCCGCCAGCGAGGGGTTCCCAAGCGAGGCGCCAAGCCCTGCCGCAATCGTCGTCTTGGCGCTGGATTCCGGCAATACCTTCAGGTTGACCATTTCGCTGGCCAGCCGATCCAGGCTCGCAATCTGAAGCGCAACCATCGGCTTCTCGGCTCCCAGCGCCATACTGCCGATCCACACAACAACCGCCATCAAACCGCTGATTCGTCTGCTCATGTTTTTCTCCTTTGGTCGCAACGTTAATTGTGAAGCGTCACGTTTCGGGCAAGTCCGGCTAGGCGATAAAGTGAAATATAGGTTTCCTGCCGCAATTGTGTCGAACGATGGAACACGCTACAAGTAATATTTCAAGCATGCGGCAGAGATGCGCACCGGCGGAGGAATTGACAGTAAAACCTCACCATGATATGCTTACCCATATGAAGACAACCGTAGATATTGCCGACGACTTATTGCTGCGCTCGAAACAGGTGTCAAAAGAACGGGGCGTGACGCTGAGGGAGCTGCTTTCGGAGGGCCTTGTCTATGCCATACAGAAGTGGTCGGCCAGTCCTTCAACCCGCGTCAAGGCGGTCACCTTCAAAGGAAAGGGGCTGGCGCCGGAATTTAGGAAGGCAGGCTGGGGCGCGATTCGGGATGCCGCCTACTAGCCCGGGATCTCGATTTCCGTTTCCAGCCGGATGCCGGTTTTCCGGAACACCGAGTCGCGGATCAACTCCAGCAGCGCGAGCAGGTCGGAGGCGCGGCAGCCGGATTCGGCGACCAGGATATTGGCATGCCGTTCCGACACCTTGGCGCCGCCCAGGGAGTGGCCTTTCCAGCCGGCCGCTTCAATCAGTTGGCCGGCGAAGGTGCCGGGCGGATTTTTAAACACCGAACCGGCGCTGCGCAGCCCGCGCATCCAGTCGCGCCTGGCGCGGATCGCCTCGCGCCGGACTTTGATCGCCGCGGGCTCGTCCGGTTTCAACACGAATTCCGCCTCCAGCACAATCCGGTTTTTCAAAGCCGGGCAGGCGCGGTAGGCGAACGCCAGCTCCTCGCGCGACAGGCCGCGAACCGTTCCATCGGGATCCGCGAGGCGCACGCTCGCCACGCATTGGCTGATCTCGCCGCCGTGGGCCCCGGCATTCATGGCAACGAGGCCGCCCACGCGGCCCGGTATGCCTTCCAGCCATTCCAGGCCCGCCAGGCCCGCCTTCTCCGCCGCTTCGAGGAGGGCGTGAGCCGTTGCGGCCGCTCCGGCGATCAGATGGGCGCCTTCCAACCGGACCGCGCCGAAACCGGCGGGGGCCAGGCGCAAGGCGATGCCGCGCAGGCCGGTGTCGGGGACCAAAAAGTTGCTGCCGCCGCCGAAGAGAGTGACCGGCACGCCGGCCGCGTGCGCGCGGGAAAGTAGATTGAGCAAGGCGGCCTCCGAGCCCGCCTCCACCCAGGCATCGGCTTCCCCGCCCGCGCCATAGGTTGTCTTGTTCCCGATTTCTTCATTGAAGCGGACGGCGCTGCCGGGCGGGGTCGGGGTTAGGAGGGCTTCGCACGGTTCGCGCCAGAGGCGCGGACCCGCCGGGGCGAGAGGTCCGCCAAGATCCTCTTTCGCCCAGCCGGCGATTTTGTCCACATCGCCCGCCCCGACGATCAGCAGCAGGTCGCCGGGCTGGAGCCGGTGGCGCAGGTCGAGCCACGCTTCGCGCAGCGAGCGGGCGAGCCGCGGGGCCTGGCCGGCCTCCCGGAAATGGCGGTAGAGGTCCCAGAGGGTTCCGCCTTCAAGCGGTGTTTCGGAGGCGGCATAAACAGGAACAAGGGTCAGGTCGTCCACGCCCGCGAAGGCGGCGGGGAAGTCGTGCCCCAGGGCGCGGGTACGGGTATAGCGGTGGGGCTGGTAAACGGCAAAAAGACGGCGGCGGCCCTGGCGCAGGGCCGTTTGCACGACGGTGCGCACTTCGGAGGGGTGGTGGGCGTAATCCGACACCACCAGCACCTCCGGCCGGTCGACGATGCGGTCGAATCGGCGGCGGGGCAGGCTGAAGGCCTTGAAGCCGCGGCGGATCTCTTCGGGGGACAGGCCGAGCAGGCAGCCCGCGGCGGCCACGGCGAGGCTGTTCAGGATGTTGTGGCGGCCGGGCACGGGCAGCTCGAAGCGGCCCTCGCTTTTGCCGTTGTGCAGAAGCGTGTAGGCGGAGGAGGAGGCGCCCTCTTCAATTTTCCCGGCCCGCCAGTCGGCCTGTTCCGAAAATCCATACGATATCGCGCCGGGGCGGGCGGCGGCAAGGCGGGCGCAGCGGGGATCGTCGGCGCAGAAGACCACGCGCCGCGCCTGGCGCATGAACGTGGTGAAGCAGGCCTCGAAGGCGCCCACATCGGCGAAGTGCTCCATGTGATCGAATTCGATGTTGGTCACGATGGCGATGTCGGGGGCGTAGAGCGCCAGGGTGCCGTCGCTCTCGTCGCCTTCGGCCACGAAGAGGTCCGGGGCGCCGGCGCCGGCCATGGCGCCGGTGGCGTCCACCTCGCCGCCCACGAAAAAAGAGGGGCGGCGTCCGGCGTCCTGCAGCAGTTGCGTGAGGAACGTGCCGGTGGTGGTTTTGCCGTGGGTGCCGGCGATGACAGCGGAGCCGACGGGTGGGAGGAGGGCGGGGAGGACCTCGCCGCGGCGCAGGACGGGGAGGCCGCGGGCCCGGGCGGCCTGGATTTCGGGGGAATCGGCGCGAACGGCGGTGCTGCGGATGAGCCATCCGGCGCCGGCGGCGTGGGCTGGGTCATGGCCGATGGCGACGGGGATGCCGCGCGCCCGGAGCCAGGCGGTGTTGGGGCTTTCGGCGGCATCGCAGCCGGAGACGGCCAGGCCGCTGGCTTTAAGGTGGAAGGCCAGGCCCGCCATGCCGATGCCCCCGATGCCGGCGAGGTGGACCGGACCGCCGCGGGCGATGAGCGCGCGGGCCTGGGCGACGGGGCCGGATGGGGAGGCGGGGGGCATGGGTTCAGTATCATAGCGCTTAGAAGGACGATGGCAAACGGATTCGGACCTAAGTTTTTCCTTAACACGGATGGGCGGGGGGCGTATCATAGCCGAATTATTAGAGGGGTTGATTTTTTTTGAGAGGGTCAGCATGGGGCGGTTCAAGAAGGTGGCGGTATTGATGGGGGGGCCGTCCTCCGAGCGTGAGATTTCGATTCGCTCGGGCATTGCGGTCGCGGCGGGCCTTCGAGCGGCGGGTTACACGGTGGAGCCGGTGCTGCTGGACGACCGTAACGTGGAACTGCCGGCCTGCGTGGAAGCCGTCTTCATTGCGTTGCACGGCGAGTTTGGCGAGGATGGGCAACTCCAATCGATTTTGCGCGACCGGGGCATTCCCTATACGGGATCGGATCCGGAGGCGAGCGCGGTGTCGTTCGACAAGCGGCGGTGCAAGGTGGTGCTGGAACGGGCCGGCATTCCGACGCCGGCCTGGGAGGTGGTGCGGGCCGGAGGCTATCCTCGTTTGCTGCCGCCTCTGGTCACCAAGCCGCCGCGGCAGGGATCGTCCATCGGCATCGTCCATGCGAGGACACCGCAGGAGGTGGGGCCGGCCCTGGCGGAATCGTTGAAATACGATTCCGAGGTGCTGGTGGAAGCGTTCATCCCCGGGCGCGAGCTGACGATCAGTTTTGTGGACGGAGAGGCGCTGCCCATTATTGAGATTGCGCCCGACGGCGGGTTTTACGGTTTTTCGCAGAAGTACACCAAGGGGCAGACGGAGTACCGGGTGCCGGCTCCGTTGCCGCCGGACCAGGCCGCCCGAAGCACCGCGGCGGCGGTGGCCACCTGGGAGGCGCTGGGGTGCAGGGGCCTGGGGCGCGTGGATATCCGGATGAACCCCGAGGGAGCCCTGTTTGTGCTGGAGATGAACACCATCCCGGGGTTCACCGAAACGAGCCTGCTGCCCAAGGCGGCGGCGGCGGCTGGCATCGGGTTCGAGGCCCTTTGCGCGCGCATCATGGAGACGGCCGGATTGTAAGGATCGTATGAGCATGCGGTGGATCACATTTTGGCGGCGGGCGGATTCCGAAGAGCGAAAGACCAATCGGAAGCGCAACACCGTGTCGAGCGTGGGCGGGCGGGCGGCGGAAGTGAGCGGCCGCCGTCACGCGCGCCTGGTGTATTCGACTTATTTTGTCCTGATAGCCGCGTTTGCCGGAATTGTCCTCTGGCTGGCGATCGGAAAAATCGGCGAGGAACTGCTTTCGACGAATCCCGAGTACCGGTTGCGGGTTATTGACGTTGTTTCGGACGGCAAGCTCGCGCCGCCGGCCAAGGTGAAGCAATGGGCCGAAATCGACATCGGCATGAACATGCACGAGATCGATATTGGCAAGATCCGCAAGTCCCTTTTGCGCAGCGTGCCGGTGATCAAGAGCATGGAGATCCGGCGCCTCATGCCCGACCGCATTGAAATCCGGCTTTCCGAACGGCTTCCCATCGCCTGCCTGGGGCTTCACCGCTCCTTTGGCGTGGATCCGGGCGGGTATGTGTTTGCCATTCCGCCGGCGGGCGCGTCGATGCCGACCATCACGGGAAGCCTGGAGCAGATCAGTCCGGGTATCTGCCTCCAGGGGCGCCTGCTGAACGCCGTGGAGGTGGTGGACATGCTGAACCGCACCTCGCTGGGCGCCCTGCTGCGCGTGGAGGCGCTCGACGTGCGCGATCCGGAATGCCTGCTGTTGAAGCTGGCCGACGGGCCCCTGGTGCGGCTGAGCTGGCCCGACATGGCCATGAGCACGCCCGACAGCCGACTCGCCCTGGACGGAAAACTGCGAAGCCTGGCGCGGGTGCTGGACGATGCCCGGATGAAAAACAAGCGCCTGTCCAAGGTGGACATGACGTTTTCAGATGACTACATTCCTTCGGAGTAGGCGGCCATGAACATTCCCCCTCTGGTGGGTATTGAAATCGGGACGAGCAAGGTGGTGGCCGTGGTCGGCGAGGTCAAACCGGACGGCAGCCTCCTGATTACGGGCATGGGCCGCGAGGATTCAAAGGGTGTCCGCAAGGGCGAGATCGTGGATTTCGACACGGTGCTGGCCTGCGTCAAAAGCGTGCTGGTCCGGGCCGAGGAGAACGCCCAGGTGGAGATCGGCAGCGTGTTGCTGGCCTTTTCCGGCGGGCACCTACAGAGCCTGGTCAACCAGGGATCGAAAAAGATCACGGGCCCGAACCGCGAGATCACGGAAGAGGACGAAGCCGAGGTCATGTCCCTGGCCCGGTCCCTCAGCCTTCCGCCGGACCGCGAAGTGGTCCACTCCATCGGCCAGCATTTCATCATCGATGACGAGCGCGTGGTGCACCGCGCGGCGGGAATGGAGGGCTCGCGCCTCTCCCTGGAAATGCTGATCGTGCACGGCTCGCGGAACCGGCTGACCACGCCCGTGCGGCTGGTCCGCACGATTCCCGTGGAGCTGGAGGACACCGTTTTCGGGGGGCTCTGTTCGGCGCTGGCCGTGCTGACTCCCGAGCAGAAGGAGGACGGGGTCCTGGTCATCGACTTGGGCGGGGGCACCACGGATTATGTCCTGTATGCCTCCTCCAAAATTGCCGCCATGGGCGCGTTGGCCGTCGGCGGGGACCATGTGACGAACGACATCGCCTCGGCCTTCGCCATCCAGACCAAGCAGGCCGAGCGGATCAAGCGCGAGCACGGCTCCGCCGTCATTGACGTGGCCAACCGGATGAAGATGGTGAATGTGCCGGCGGACATGAGTTTCGAGGCGCGCAGTTTCGCCACGGGCTCCCTGCACACGGTGATCAACGCCCGGATTGATGAGACCTTCCAGTTCATTCTCAAGCGGCTGAACGGCGAGAATCTGCCGCAATTGAAAGCGGGCGTTGTGCTGACGGGCGGGGGCGCCAAGCTGCGGGGGGTTCGCGAGCATGCCGAGAAGGTGTTTCGGCTTCCCTGTTCCATCGGGAAGCTGCGCGGGGTGAGCGGAGCGGTCACGCAGGTCGCCGATCCGGAGTATGCGACCGTGGTGGGCTTGGTCAAGTTTGGACATAAAACGGCCCGGCAGGTGTCGCCGGGCTTTTGGTCGCAATTCGGGGAGCGGTTTTCAAAGTGGTTGCGCTCAAGCCGGGCGTCGGAGGCAGGCGGCGATGAATGAGAATTTGACAAAAGCGGCTCCGCAGGCGGCCGTGATCGGCGTGGGGCATGGCGGCGAGGCGATTGTTTCGCGCCTGGGAGCGGACCGGCCGGACGGGCCCGCCTGTTTTTTAATCGGCACGGATCGGGAGATGATGAAGCGGAGCCCGTTGCCGGAAGCGAACAAGGTGCTGATTGGCGAAAGTCTCACGAAAGGCTTGAGCACAGGCGGCAACGTGGAGCTGGGCCGAAAGGTCGCCGATGAGGATGGCGACCGCTGGCAGGGCGTTTTTGCCGGCATCCCGATGGCCTTCCTGGTGGGCGGCTTGGGCGGCGGGCTCGCCACCGGCGCCCTGCCGGTATTGGCCCGCAAGGCGCATGCCTTCGGGGTGATGACCGTCTGCATTGTGACGCTGCCGTATGATTTCGAAGGGGACAACCGCCGGATGCGCGCCGAGGAGGGGCTTTCCGCCCTGCAGGAGGCGGCCGACGTGGTAATTGTCATTTCCAACCAGAAGCTGTTCCGCCTGTTTGGCGACATGAAAATGACCGAGGCCTTTGTCCGGGCGGATGTGGCGGCCTCCCGCGCGCTCTACAGCGTGTGGCGGATGATCAGCGGGCAGGGCCTGATCAAGCTCGATTATGCCGACGTGCGTTCGCTGTTGTCGGCCGGCGGCGGCTTGGTCGCCTTCGGGTACGGCGATGGCTCGGGCGCCGACAAGGCGCGCAAGGCGGCCGACGAACTGGTCTCCAACCCCCTGCTGGACAACGGCCTGTTGTTGCACGAATGCGAGGCGCTGCTCGTCAGTGTTTCCGGCGGAACCGATCTGACCGTGAAGGAGATGGAGCTCATCAGCAACGTCATCAGCGGAACCCTTCGCAAGGGCGTGCGGATGGTGATGGGGACCTTTGTGGACGAGGCCTGTGCGGATCGCGTCACGATTACGGCGCTTGTTTCGGAAACGCGGCGCAAGGATGCCTCGGGCCAGATACAGCTTCCCCTGGGCAATGGGTTGGGCAAAGGGGATCCGGAGTCCGAGCGCGAGGCCAAGTCGAACCGCAAGTTTTCGGTCAAGGGGGAGAGCTCGAAGCAGGGCGACCTTTCTTTGGACGAGATGAAGGGCCGGGGCCGGTTCAAGGATATTGAGCCCACGATTGTGGACGGCCAGAATGTGGACATCCCGACGTTCATGCGCAGGGATGTGACTATTTAAGGGCGGTGGACGCGAAGGGAGGCGGCATGAAAGTGGATCCGAAGTATGTGGGCCTCGTCCAATTCGTCAAATATGGCATGTCGGGGGTGGTGGCCACGGCGGTTCACCTGGTCGTCTTTTATGCCATGGCGATAGCTGTATTTCCCGCCCTGACGCCCGTCGACCCCTTCTTCAAAATTCCGGGCATGGCGGCTTTCGCGCCGGTTGGCGAAACGCTCTTTCGGCTTCGAAATGTCGTGCTGAGTAATTCCGTGGCGTTTGTGATCTCGAATTTATCGGCTTATCTGCTCAACATCTTTTTTGTGTTCAAGGCAGGTCGCCACCACAGGGTACTGGAAATCGCCCTCTTTTACCTGGTGTCGGGCGTCAGCTGGTTCATCGGCACGTTGTTGCAAGCTTGGTTGATCGCGCATTTCGACCTGTCAACGACAGTAGCGACAGGCGCCTATATGGCCACGTCGCTACTGATCAACTTCGTGCTGAGAAAATACTTTATCTTCAAGGGCTGAAGAAAGATTATTTCTTCCCTTTGCCCTTGCGGACTTTCTTTTTCGCCACGGCGACCTTGCGGGGCGCGCGCATCTGGCTTTCCAGCAGCGAGAGGCCTTCGTGCGGATCGCATCCCAGCACGCGGCAGAGCTTGACGAATTCCATGACGTCAAGACGCCGTTCGCCAATTTCGACCTTGCCGATCCACGAGTGCGGAATCTTAAGAGCCTGGCCCACGACCCGCATGGTCAGCCCTTTTTCCTTACGCGCTTCGCGCAGCCAAACCAGCAATTTCTTGTACTCGCTCGTATGTATGGTTTTCATATTTTCCTTAGCCGAAGTTATGTGTTATTGCTAAATTTACAATAATTCCCTGTTTTACCCAATTCCGGAAAGCATCCCCCCCCTCTTGTGGCCCCTTGGCTGACAATGCAAACTTGCCGACCGTCGTGTCGTGTGTATATAATAGGTATGTCAACAGGACCTGTACATGAAAAAAATCAATAAAATTGGGACCGGGTTTGGGGCGGGAATGGCCCTGTGGCTGTTGTTGGGGACGGTGGCGTCGGGGGCTGAAACGGAGGTGCGTATGACCAACGATTGGAAAAAGCTGACTCCCGAGGAATCACGGGTGATTGTGGACAAGGGCACCGAGCGTCCGTTCACGGGCCGGTATTACAAGAACCGGGACGCCGGCACCTACCTGTGCCGCCGATGCGGGGCCGCCCTGTACCGGGCGGAGGACAAGTTCGATTCGGATTGCGGGTGGCCCAGTTTTGACGCCGAGATTCCAAAGGCGGTCCGGCGCGAGACCGATGCCGACGGCGCTCGGACGGAGATACTCTGTGCCCGTTGCGGCGCGCATTTGGGGCATGCGTTCAAAGGCGAAAGGCTGACGCCGCGGGACACCCGGCATTGCGTGAACTCCATTTCGATGGAATTCGTGCCCCTGGCCGAATCCTCAAACCGGTTCGAGCGGGCGGTCTTCGCGGGCGGCTGCTTCTGGGGAGTTGAGTATTTTCTCCAGGAGGCCCCCGGCGTCATCCGGACCGCCGCGGGTTACACGGGCGGCAAGACGCAGCGGCCTTCCTATGAAGAGGTGTGCGGCCACACCACGGGGCACGCCGAGGCCGTCGAGGTGTTTTTTGATCCCAAGGCCGCCTCTTTTGAATCCTTGGCCCGCCTGTTTTTCGAGATCCATGATCCAACCCAGGTGGACCGGCAGGGGCCCGACATTGGAGACCAATATCGCTCCGCTGTTTTCTACACCAGCCCGGCGCAGAAGAAAACGGCCGAAAAGCTCATCGGCGAGCTGAAGGCCAAGGGGTACGAGGCGGCCACCGAACTGCGGCCGGCCGAAGTGTTCTGGCCGGCCGAGGAGTATCACCGCGATTATTACAAGCGCTCGGGCAAAAAGCCTTATTGTCACAGCTTTGTGCCGCGGTTTGACAAGAAGTAAATCACGTGTAACCCTCCGCCCTCATTGGCGGGTCATTTGAAAGTGAGTTCGCCCAGGTTCATGATGCCGTTGGTCACACGGAGGTTGCCCAGTTCCTTGATGTGAAAATCCGGGAGCACCCCCCTTGGCATTTCACCGCTCACCTCGATGCGCATAATTTCACGGGTGGTGATCAGCTTCCAGCCGGCGGAGCCCCCCTTCAGAGTGATGATCTTGAAGCTACGGATCTGGATGTCCCGGCGCGTTTCGCCCGACTGAAGCAGCAACGGGCGGGTGCGCATTTCCTGCAGCAGAAGTGTCGCCTTGCCGCCCCGTCCGCCGGAGCCGCCGGCCCGGTGGATGACCTTGGTTTCGAAAAATGGCACGTATTTGTCGAGGACTGCCTGCATGGCAGACAGGTCCTCCTTCGTCAGGGTGCTTTCCCCCTTCGCGAGCGTCAGCCCTTCGCACAGGCGGTCGTCAAACACCAGCATCAGGTCGTACGTGCCGGCCGGCAGGCCCTTGACCACCCAGCCGTCGTTGAAGTAGCCGGCGGGATAGCACTGGTTGGGGTCCCCCTGCAGCAGCGCGAAGACGCCGGATGGTTTGCCCGGCGTCGCCAGGGTGAACCGGATGCCGCCCTTGCTGTGCGGGTCGGGCTCCGCATACTCAAGGGTCCGCTGTTCGGTTTCGGTGAAGATGCCGGCCATGGCGGCGGTGGCGGTCAGGAGCAGCAGGCAGCGAAGCAGGGGGGCGATAAGGGACATCAAGAGACCTCCTTGAAAGGCATTTATTCATTCACCTGGTCGACGAACAACAGGTAGATCACGGCCGCGGTGCCAATGAGGGAGAGCGCCACGGCAACGGCGGTTTCGAGGCGCGGCTTCGCTTCGGGGATAATTCCCCGGACCAGCTGGCGGAGATAAAAACGATAGCGTCCCAGCGCCGCCAGATTCAGGAACACCCCGAGAACGACCAGGGCGATTCCAATCCATACCGAAACCCCATGGCCCGATGGGCGTTCCAGGTGCTGCGCCGCTTCCAGCTCGCGCAGAAAAAGGCCGAATCGCGCAACGACAAACCCGAATCCCATCAGGGCCAGCCCGGTGCGGATCCAGGCCAAAAAGGTTCGTTCCGCAGCCAGCGGCACGCGGGGGTCTTCGTGAATCAACGATTTTTTCTCTTCCACGGCCAATTCCTTAAGAGCGAGGCTTCCTGATCATTGCGCGGTCCAGCCGCCGTCGATGACGAGCGAGGAGCCGGTCATGAAGCTGCAGGCGGGCGAGCAGAGGTAGAGGATGATGCCGCGGATTTCGGCGGGCTGCGCCCAGCGGCCGATGGGCAGCTTGGCGAGGAAGGCCTTGTACTTTTCCGGGTCCTGAAGCAGCGGCAGGTTCATGGGCGTTTCGAAGGGCCCCGGGCACAGGGCGTTCACGCAGATGCCGTCGGGCGCGGTTTCGAGGGCGAGGGTGCGGGTCAGGCCCAGCAGCGCGCTTTTGCTGGCGGCATAGGCCGCCCGGTCGGGAATGGAAATGAACGAGAGCATGGAGCCCATGAAGACGATGCGGCCGAAGCGGCGCCGTCGCATGGCGGGGATCATTTCCCGCGCGCAGAGGTAGGCGCCCTTGACGTTGATGTTCATGACGGCGTCGAAATCGGCTTCGGTCAGTTCGGCCGTGGGCTTGCGGATGTTGATGCCCGCGCTGGCGATGAGGATCTCGGGCTCGCCGAGCTTCTGTGTGACGGCGCCGACCAGCCGGCGCACGTCCTCCCCGCGGGTGACATCGGCGGCCAGGCCCAGGACGGGCCGCCCGGTTTCGCCCGCGAGCTCGGCGGCCACGGCTTCGGCCTCCTCGCCGTGGCGGCTGCAGAGGCCCACGCTGGCGCCGGCCAGGGCGAGGGTGCGGGCGAACTCCTTGCCCAGCCCCTTGGTGGCGCCGGTTACGATGGCGGTGCGTCCGGTCAGGTCGAAGAGGTCCTCGAAAAACGCGCGCGAAGCAATCATGGCTGAACTATGCCTTTTTCGCGGGTGTGCGGAAAGGAAAAACTCATTCGGCTTGCGTTAGGAATGTCGGTGTGATTAAATAATGTTTGATGAATAAAACAATCAAGGGCAAGGCCGCTGAAAAGCCGCATCCGGTGTCGGCGCCGCTGCAGGACACCCTGGAGGCCATCCTGCGGCTGGGCGAGGAAAAGGGCGCCGCCCGCGTGCGCGACCTGGCCGCCGCCTTGAAGGTGCACAAATCCACCGTGACCGCCGCGCTCAAGCACCTGGCCCGCGAAGGGCTGGTCAAATACAGTCCCTACGAGCTCGTGGTCCTGGAACCGGCCGGCCGCGCCGTGGCCGAGCGGGTCTCGGGCGGCCACACCGTCTTCGCCCGGTTCCTTTCCGAGATCCTGCTGCTGGAGGCCCCGGCGGCCGACGCCGACGCCTGCCGCCTGGAGCATGCGGCCGGCCCTGAAACGATCGAACGGCTGCGTCTCTTCGCCCTGTTTTTGGCGGAGCGGCCCAATTCCTCCCGCACCTTGAAGCGCGCCTTTGCCGCCTACCTCGCGGGCCGCCCGAAAGGGGGGCCGAAGCCGTGAGCCCTGTCCACACCATCGCGCTGGCCGGCAATCCCAACTGCGGCAAGACGACCCTGTTCAACCGGCTCACCGGCGGCTGCCGCCATGTGGGCAACTGGCCGGGCGTCACCGTGGAGCGCGCCGAGGGGGCCTACAAGCGGCCCGCGCACGACGTGTGGGTGACGGACCTGCCCGGCCTGTACTCGCTCGACGCCCATACGCCCGACGAAAAGGTGACCCGCGACTTCGTGGCCGAGGGCGGGGCCGACCTCATCGTGAACATCGTGGACGCCACCAACCTGGAGCGCAGCCTCTACCTGACGACCCAGCTCCTGGTCCTGGGCCGGCCCGTGGTGGTGGTGCTCAACATGATGGACCTTGCCGGGCCCCTGCAGATCCGGATCGACACCGAACGGCTTTCCCTCATCCTGGGCTGCCCGGTCCTGGCGCTGGCCGCGCAGAAGGACCGGAAGCTGGATTCCCTTCTTGAAGCCGTGGATATGGCGCTCATATCGGAACAGCCGCCCCGGCCGCCAGCGGCTTTGCCGCGGACGGAAGAGGAGCGGTATCTGTTTGTGCGGGCGACGGCGCGCCAGGTCGTGAACCGCGGCACCCGGCCGCAGCACCGGCTGTCCGACACGCTCGACCGATATGCCCTCAGCCGCGCCGTCGGCATTCCCCTGTTCCTGGCCGTCATGTACCTGGTATTTCTCGTCACGGTTTCGGGCTCCAAGCCGGTCATCGGCTGGATCGACACCTTCTGCGGCCGCCTGTTCGTGGAGCTGCCGCGCCTGGTTCTCGAGCGGTGGGGCGCGCCGGAGCTGCTGATCACGGTGCTGGCCGACGGGGCGGGGGCAGGCATCCGGGCGGTTTCCACGTTCTTGCCGCCGATCTTCGGGATCTTTTTCTGCCTCGCCATCCTGGAAAATTCGGGTTACATGGCGCGCGGGGCCTTTGTGATGGACCGGTTTCTGCGCAAGATCGGGCTTCCCGGCCGCGCTTTCCTGCCGCTGCTGGTGGGCTTCGGCTGCAACGTGCCGGGCATTTTCGCCACGCGCACGCTGAAGGAAAAACGGGAACGGCTGATCACGCTGCTCATCAACCCCTTCATGTCGTGCAGCGCGCGGCTGCCGGTCTACACCCTGTTTGCGGTGGCCTTCTTTCCGCGGCACGGCAACCAAGTGGTGTTCGCCCTTTACCTGATCGGCATCCTGATGGCCATTCTCACGGGACTGCTGCTGCAAAAGACGATCCTGCGGGGCGAGCCCTCGTCTTTTGTCATGGAGCTCCCGCCCTACCAGGTGCCCGATGCCGGGGCCGTGCTGCGGCACGTCTGGGAGAATCTCAAGAGCTTTGTGGTGCGCGGCGGCAAGGTGATCGTGCTGTCCGTCATGGCCCTGAGCCTGCTCAACGCGCTGGGGCGGGGCGGGGAGTCGGGGCAGTCGTGGCTCGAGCGGGCGGGCAAGGCGGTGACGCCGGTCTTTGAGCCGCTCGGCGTGACCCGGGCGAACTGGCCGGCGACGGTGGGCCTCGTGACCGGCATTATCGCGAAGGAGTCGGTGGTGGGAACGCTGGACGCGCTGTATGGGCAGATGGGCGCGGAAGTCGGCGACCCGCACGAACCGGTGGCGGGGGCCACGCCGCATGAGGAGCATGGCGAAGCGCCCTATGCGCAAGGGGGCGTGCGCAAGGGCATGCTGGATGCCATGCGGCATCATTTCGGATCGCCCGCCGCTGCTTTTGCCTATCTGCTGCTGGTGTTGCTCTATGTGCCCTGCGTGGCGACGCTGGCGGCGATGCGGCGGGAGGCGGGCTGGGGGTGGACGATATTTTCGCTGACCTACCAGACCGTGCTGGCATGGCTCACGGCCATGTTGTTTTACCAGGCCGCGACGTGGCGGGCGCACCCGGAGAGTTCGCTGGTGTTCCTGTTAAGCGGGGCGGGGGCGGTTGTTTTGATTGTCGCGGGTTTTCGGCTCGCGGGAAGGAGGGCCACATGAGATTCGGGTTCTTTTTCCGGCATCGGTGTCGGCGCGGGGCGGATGGGCTGACGTCCGTGCGGCACCTGGCCGACGGGTTTGAGGATGTGCAGTACCGCATTTTGGAGAACCCCGACCGGCAGTCGCGCGAAATGGGCTTTTCCCCCGGCATGGAGGTGCAGGTCCTGCGCAACGTTGATGGCGAGCATGGGCTCGTGGTGGCGGCGGGAACGTCCCGGTACGTGGTGGCGCGACAGGCGGCGGCGGCGATCCGCATCGAACCGGCCGGCTGATTTTTTGCGAGCAAAAATAACCAGCAGTGGGTCATTTCGGCCCCCGGCGCGAAAGACAGAGGGGTCGCGAAAGCCAGAGGGATCCAGAACCGGAGGGTCGCTCATTCTAGAGGCGGAAAACCAGAGGGCATGTGACCCAGGGGCGATATGGCGCCCGGCTTGTCGTCGTCGATGATTATTTGTACAAATTGAGCCGGTATGTGCACCGGAATCCCGTTCAGGTGAAAAGGTGGAGCAAAAGGGCCCTGACGAGCGGTTGCACCGTCTGCGCGAGTACCGGGGATCGGCGGAACGGCGATGATGCTCGAGAAATAGGCGGGGCTGACGCGCCGGGCGCGCGCATCATGGATAGGCATCACCAGCGGGATGGGCGTGAGTTACCAGATTAATCAAGCCCTGTTGCGCTTGAAAGCGGATCCGTTACTTGGTGAGCGCGTCAAAAAACTGGAATCAAAATTGGGCAAAATTGAGGGATTATGAACCCATTCTTAATTCTTAGGACCCCAAGCGTGTGGACCCGTAGGCGTGACCGCTCAGGCGCATGCTGGCACCGTACGTCGGCATGCCGGGCTTCGGGTCGCAGAAAGGATGGCGTGCCCTTTTTTTGCCCGCGTTTTATGTTTGCATCGCAAGATAAGGGAGCCTAAATTATTGCCATGACCGGATTTACATCACCTGCACGCAGGGAGGGGATGAGATGAAAGCAGGCGGAATAAGGGTTTTGTGCGTCTTGGCCGGCTGGATCGTGGCAGGAGGGTGCGTCACGCCCGATCAGGCCTATTTTCTCGAAACCCCCAGCGCGGCCAACGTGTATGTGGTCGCGGGTCCCAGTCCCATCCGCAAGCTGGCGGTCCTGCCCTTCAAGGCCGAAACCGAGCTGATCGGCGGCTCCGTTTCCGACATGTTCGTCACCGAGCTGCTGCGGGCCGGCCGTTACGAGCTGGTGGAGCGCAGCCAGATGGCGAAGGTGCTGGGTGAGTCCGAGCTGGCCCTGGCCGGGCTTTCGGACGCCCGCGCCGCGGAGGTGGCCGGCATGCTGGGGGCGGAGGGCGTGCTGCTTGGCACGGTGGACGAGTACGGCACGTCGGCCTACCGGGGGCACCCCTATCCCGTGGCGGGGATCTCGGTGCGCATGATCGATTGCTCGAACGGGCGGGTGATGTGGAGCGCGGACCTGGCCAAGCGGGCCGATTCGAAGGGGGCGGTGCTTTCCTCCCACGCCCGGTCCGTGGTGCATGAAATGATGGCCGGCTTGTACCGAAAATGGCCGCAGCAGGCCATGTCAGCGCCGCCCGCGCCGGGGGCCGACCCGGCCACCGTGACCGCGCCCGTCCAGCCTCCTGAAAAGCCGGCTGACTTTTTGCTTTCGGACATGGGCCTGCGCGAGGTGACGATCGGCTGGGAGAAGCCCGCCGCCCGCGCCCGCGAATACCTGGTCGAACGCGCGCTTTCCGCCAAGGGCCCCTTCCAGGAGGCCGGCCGTGTGCCGGCCACGCGGGGCTCGTTCACCGACAAGGGCGCCGGCAAGGCCGCCCTGGCCGACGCCACCGTCTATTATTACCGGCTCACCGCGATCGGTACGGACGGGCAGAAAAGCGAGCCCTCATCCGTCCGCGAGAGCATGACGGCGCCGCCGCCCGAGCCGCCCGGCGGGTTGAAAGCCGAGGCGACCGCCCCGCGGGCCGTGCGCCTGACCTGGAGCCCGGCGCCGGACGATGCGAAGGTGCGGCACTATGTCGTCCAGCGCGCGAGCGCGGAGGCGTCCGGGGAGTTCGTGGAGACGGGACGCACCCGCGAGCCGCGCTACGAGGAGGGGGGCTCGGCGGATTCGCCCCTGAAGGACAGCGCGGCCTACCGGTACCGCGTGTATGCGGTCAACGCGGTGGAGGCCGCTGGCGAACCCTGCGAACCCGTGGCGGTGACCACGCGGCCGCCGCCCGCGGCCGTGGCGGACGTGCGGGCGACGGGCGGCGAGGTCCGCTGCGTGCCGCTGGCCTGGGCGATCCATCCCGAGCCGGAGGTGACACGCTACGATGTTTACCGCGCCGAGGGAGGCGGGGAGTTCCGCAAGATCGGCGGCGTCAAGGGCCGCGCGCGCGTTTCCTTCCTCGACGGCGGCCGCAATCCCGGCACGCTGGCCGACAAGACGGAGTACCGCTACCAGGTCCGCGCCGTGAACACGGTGGAGGCCGAAGGCGGATTCTCGGAAGCCGTCGCCGCCACGACGCGGCCCGTTCCGCCGGCCGTGACGGGCGTGCGGGCGGAGGGCGGTCTGGCGCGCCGCGTCCGGGTGACCTGGGAGCCCTCGCCGGACGAGAAGGTGACCGGCTATGCGATCGGTTCGGACGGGGCGGCGACCAACATGTTTTTCGAATTGGGAACGGTTGCCGGCCGGATGACCGTGCAGTTTGAGGACAAGGGCAAATCCAAGCGGGCGTTGGGGACGCTGAAGGACGGCGCCGACTACGGCTACAAGGTGCTGGCGTACAACGCGGCCAACGCGCGCGGCGAATGGTCGGCGGAGGCCCGGGCGGAGACCAAGCCCGCACCGGTGGCGCCGCGGGGCGTGTCGGCGGTATCGGAACTGCCCCACCGGATCGAGCTCACGTGGGCGGCGAACGCCGAACCCGACACGGCTTTTTACGTGGTGGAGAGTTCGCAGGACGGCAAGAAGTTCCGGCAGCTGGCCCGGATTCCGGCCGGGGGGAACGGCGCGGTCGTCCAGTTCGTGGAGGAGAAACTGGCCAACGGGGAGGCCCGGCTGTACCGGGTGAAGATGGTGGATGCGGATGGCCGGGAAAGCGACTGGAGCGAGACGGCGACGGGCACGAGCAAGCGCGCGCCGGAGGCGCCCAGCGTCCTGAAAGCCGTCGGGGACGGCCCGACGCTGATGTGGGAGCCCTCTGAGGCGGCGGATGTGAAGGGGTACACGGTCTGGCAAAAAGGCTTTCTGCGGTGGGCCCCGCTGGGCACGGTGGAGCGGCCGGAGTTTTCGCTTGCCGCGGCGCTGGCGGGAAAAAAGGGCCTGGTGGTGGCGGTGACCGCGATGGATGCGGACGGGTTGGAAAGCGAACGGAGTTTGCCGCTCGAGGTGGCGAGCCCGGGGGGAGAAAAGAAATGAAGTTGTATTTCCGGATAGCCGTCGGCGGCTTGCTGCTGGCCGGGGGATTGTCGGCAGGCGGCGCGACCCCCCCACGGCCGGCGCCTCCTGATCCGCAGGCGATGCTTCGCCGCCATGACGCCACCTTGCGCGCTTTTTGCGGGGTGGCCCTGGTGGACTGGGCCACGGCCTTGAATATGATGGCCCTGCCCGAAACCCGGCTGGCCTGGTCGCGCGAAAACGGCGGCCTGTTCGCCAAGCCCATCGATTCGGCGGCCTTTTTTGCGCACACGGTGCTGTTGTATTCCGGGGAGACGGAAGAGCGGTGGACGGGCGGCGTTTATAATCCGGCCCTGGACCAGTGGCTGCTGCTGACCTTCGTCTGGCTGAAGGATGCCCGGGAGTACCGGTTGGCCGACTTCGCGTGGGTTCCGGGCGCGGACACGGGACCCGATTTGGCCGCGCTCGGCGATGCCGGTGAAATTGAAAAGCGTTTCCGCGACCGGCTGGCCAAGGCTCTTCCGGGGGGGCGGGAGGCCGCCGGGAGAATGACGGCGGGCTCGCCCGTGGGCTCGGCCAAAGACCGGCAGGCCGCGGCCCGGCAAGCGGCCACGCGATTGAAAGCCTACCGTACCCGGATGCGTTCCCTCCTGGCCCCCGACGGCTTGCCGGAACAGGCTTCGCTGCGCGCCGCGGTGGCGGACTTGATGCGGCGCCTAAAAATTCCCGAACCCAAGGATAAACCGGCAGCGGAGTCAAAGGACCCGGTGGTGTTGCTCAAACGGCAGGCGGAGTGGGCCGCGGACCTCTTTCCCGTCTTTGCTTCCCAAAAGGACAACGCCCGCGTGGTCACCTTCTCAAGCGCGCAGGATCCTTACAAACTGGTGCTGGCGGTGTTTGAGGGCGGGCGCGACGTCCGCCTGGTCCGGACGACGGTGGCGGACATTCTGCCCCAGGATGGAGGCCGGCCATGAAGACGACGCATCTTCTTGTCGTGCTGTCCGTGCTGACCGGATTAGCCCTGAAGGCGGCGGCCTTCATGCCCACGAGCCAGAAGGTCGGGCCGCCCCCGACCCTGAAGGATCATGCCGCCGACGCCGTTGACACCGTGAACACCTTTGTGCCTTTCAACAAGCAGGACACGAAGGGGCTGGATTCGCTGGCCAAGGGTCTCCGCAAGGGGGATAATATTATTCAATACGGGAACTGGTACGGCCCGGGCTGGTGGGGCGGCGCGCGGGATCCGGGCAAACCGGGGGGGAAGCCTCCGGTGGACGAACTCGACGCCACGGCCCAGCGGCACGATTTCGGCTACCAGGTGGCGGAGCGCATGGGGAAGATCTACGGCAAAGCCGAGGAGCTTCGTCTGAAAGCCATTGCCGATGCCATCTGCGTCCGGGATGCCATGAAGCTCGATCCGGATCCTTCCAAGTGGAATCCGCCGGCCGCGGACCCCGAAAAGGCGGACCGTTATCGAAACCGCATCATTACCGGCTTCACGTATGAAAGTTCGGGCTACGACGTTGCCGGCACGATCGGCCTGGGGGCGGATTGGGTGACCTCCCCGATCGAGAATTGGGAACTGGACCGGTCGCACCAGTTGAACCAGGCGGACATGGAGAAGCAGGTAAACTCCCTTGTGAAAAATTGGAATAAAACCAATCCGCCGGCCAATGAGGGCAATGAGTCGGCGGGCGGGAAGAGCTCGGGCGGCGGCGGCGGGGCCGATACGGGCGCCGCGGGCGGGAAGAGCTCGGGCGGCGGAGGCGGAGCCGATACGGGCGCCGCGGGCGGGAAGAGCTCGGGCGGCGGCGGCGGGGCCGATACGGGTGCCGCGGGCGGGAAGAACGGCGACGGCGGTGATTCTGATGCCGGCAAAGTCAGCAATGAAGCCGGCGAGAAGGTCGGAACCGGCGGCTATGAAGAAGGCGCCACCGTGGTGGACAAGGAGGGGGACGAATATGTGAACAAGGGCGGGCAGTGGAAGCCCACCGGCGAGAATTACGGCAAGGTCGATCCCAAGACAAAAGAAAAGTGGGACAAAGAATTGAACGGGGATGACAAGGAGAAGGAGGGGGCCGAGGGCAAGGAGGGCGGAGATCTGAAGGGCAACGAGGCGGAGGCGGGCGAGTTCGAGGGTGGGGATGACGGGGCGAAAGAGACCGCGGTGGGGGGATTCACGGACGACAAGGCCAAGACCCAGGACCGGAAGGTGTGGAACGGGCTTGACGGCATGGCCGGGCAAAAGGACGTGAACGACGCCACGACCTCCGGCGACGAGGCCGATCAGGCGGCCAAGAATACGCTCAACCAAGGCGGGGCGGCGGCCAAGGATTTGAAGGACAAAACGGCGGCCGACACGGCGGCCGAAGACGCCAAGGACGGGTGGGACGATGCGATCGGCAACGGCGTGGCGGACGGCGTCAAGCAGGGCGCCGATGCGTTAGGTGCGGCCATCGGCCAGGGGGCGGCCGACAACGCCTGGAAAAAGAAGAAGAAAAAGGGAACTTCAAAAACCGGGGACACAACCGGGGATGGCGCCGAGGTCGACGACCCGGCCGACACGCCGGCTCCTCCCGATGGCGGCGGCGATGGCGGGGTTAAGACGGCCGGGGGCTCCAAGAAAAATGAGGGAGCCAAGAACAAAAACGGGGGTAATGGCGGCAACAAGGGCGCGAAAGACGGCGGCAGGAAGACCGGTGATAAAAAGGGGACAACGACCCAGGCGGCCGGCAACAAAATCACGGTCACCACCACGGGTGACGCCACGGACAGCAGTTCGGGCGGCTATGCGGCGGGCCCGCAGGACAAGGTGATTTCCGTGGGCTCGCAACTGGCCGGCAAAAAGGTGACCGGCTGCCGGGTTCGGGTGACATACGACGCCCGCAGCATCCCCGACACCTTCCAGGTCGTTTACGACGGTGGCGTCATCGCCAGTTCGGGGTCCGTCAGTTACGGGGGATCCCTGACGGCGAAGGGCAAGGGGAGCACGCCGCGGGTCACGATCCGGGTCATTTCCTCGTCCGATCAGGGCACGGTCTGGAGCTGGTCGGCCACGGTGACTTTTTTCGTGATGGATGAAAAGGTGCCGGTCCCGCCGGGTGGTGGCGGCAAGGGCAATGGCGGAAGCGGCGGCAAAAACAAGGCCGGGGTGACGCAATGAAACGCGCGTTGATGATGTTGGCGGGAGCGGCGGTCTTTTGGACGGCGGCGGCCGGGGCGGCGCCCCGGGTGATGGTGCTGGTGGACGAGCAGAACCTGGGCTCCATCGCGACCTCCGAGATCGAGACCCTGGCGGCGGGCAAGCTGCTGGAGAAGGGCTGCCGGGTGATCGACCAGGACCTGGTGCGCAGCAAGATCAAGAAGGAGCAACAGTTGCTCAAATCGGTGGGCGACAACCGCGGGGCGGCGGCGGTGGGTCTCGAGTTCGGGTCCGACCTGGTTCTGGTGGGCGAGGCGGTGGCGAAGCCCTCGGCCCGGCGAATCGCGGACAGCAACTTGCGGACTTACGAGGCGGTGGTCACGGTGCGGGCGGTGAGAACCGACAGTGCTGAGACGGTGGCCTCGGCCTCGGAGACGGCCTCGGTGATGGGGCTCGACGACGTGAGCGGCGGATCGAAGGCCCTGAAGGCGGCGGGCGAGAAGGCGCTCGACAAGCTGATTTCGCTGGCGTTGCAGAAATGGGGAGCGGCCGCGGCAGGTCCAAAGGTCATCACGGTGACGGTGGGCGGGGTGGACCAGGCGTGGAAGTTGAAGGCGGTGCGCGAGTCGTTCCGCGGCCAGACGGGTTTGCGCAACGTGACGCAGCTCAGTTACACGGCGGGCGCGGCGGTGTTCGAGGTGGAGAGCGAAGAGGCGGCGGAGCCCCTCTCCGAGGCTTTTGTGCTGACGCCGCCGGCGGGGCTGAAGTTCCAGATGCTGGCGGTGGCGCCGGCCGCGATCCAGTTGCGCGCGGTGGCCGCCGCGCCGGTTCCATAAGGAGGGCACCATGCGTCGGGGAATGTTTTTGGGATTGTGCGGGCTGCTGGCGGCGGGTGGGCTTCGCGCCGCACCCGACGAGGCGGTGCTGATGGGGGCCTATCTGCAGACCCGCCTGATGCAACAGGTGGGGGCGCAGGCCGACGCGTGGATGAATGAACTGGACGAGGCGGCGGGGGACGAGGTGGCGGCGGCTTCGGACGCTTGGTGCAACGCGTTCGGGGCGGGGGTGCGCCGGCGCCTGGAAGCTCAGTTCGGCGGGGAGGCGGACGCCCGGAAGGCGCTGACCGCCTTCGTCGACGGCTATGTGCGGGCGGAGAAAAAAGGCGATGCCGCCTACCTGAAGGATTTGAGCCGGCGTCTTGGGCTGGATCCGGCGCCCGCCGATTATCCCGATCTGGGGCAGGCGGCGCTGCAGAGGGTGCTGGGCGCCGAACTGAACCGCGCTTCGGCATTCCTGGGCAACCTGCAGGCCTGGGTGGACAAGAAAAAAAGCGGCGGGCCCGATTTACCCGATTTAGAAACATGGCTCGACGCGGTCGACCCGAAAGGCGGGTCGGCGAAGTCCGGGCCCAAGAAGGCCGCGCCGGCCAATCCACTGGCGGGGGCGGAGGCGGGGCTGGGCGGATTTGAAGGCGGCGACGACGAAACGGCCAATCCGCTGGAGGATTTCCGGGACCAGCGGACCGCGAAGCGCAAGAAGGCGTTGGACCAGGCCCGGGACGGCATGTCCATGGTCGCGCGCGAGCGGCAGACCGCGGAGCAGGAGGCGGCCTCCGCGAAAATCGCGGCGGCCCAGGCGGAGGCCGAGGCCATGCAACGCCATGCGCAGAAGTTGGCGGCGGTGGAGAAGGACGCTTTGGCGCAACGCCAGAACAGCTGGAGCGCCAAGCTCAAGAACATTGTGAGTTCCACAATCGGGACGGCCACGGGCGTCTTTATGGGTTCCGTGGGTCAGCGCGCGGGCGAGGCGGTCACCCACGCTGTTTTCGATTAGGGTTTCCCATGGGCCCGGCAGCGCGCTGGACTCAACCCATCAGTTGAGGCGACATGCTGTCTTTCACGGAATTCAAACACGCACGAGGATGAAAAATGAAGAAGGCATTGCTGGTGTGGGGCGGATGGGATGGGCACGAGCCGAAGCGGGCGACGGCCGTGGCGGCGGCCCTGTTGAGCGCCGAAGGGTTCGGAGTGGATATCCACGACAACATGGACGTCTATAAGGACGCTGAGAAGATGAAGGCCCTGAGCCTTGTGGTGCCGTGCTGGACCATGGGCCAGATTACGCCCGAGCAGGAGAAGGGGCTCATGGAGGCGATTGCTTCGGGCGTGGGCTTGGCGGGCTGGCATGGCGGGATGTGCGACGCCTTCCGGCAGAACACGAGCTACCAGTTCATGACGGGCGGACAGTGGGTCTCGCACCCCGGCGGGATCGTGGATTACACGGTTAACATCACCAATCACCAGGATCCCATTACCCGGGGTCTGAAGGACTTCGCGATGAAGTCCGAGCAGTACTACCTGCACACGGATCCGGGCAACGAGGTGCTGGCCACAACGACGTTTTCCGACCAGTACGGCATGCCCTGGATCAAGGGAACGGTCATGCCGGTGGTGTGGAAGCGGCACTGGGGCCAGGGCCGGGTGTTCTATTCCTCGCTGGGCCACGTGGGTAAGGATTTCGAGATTCCCGAGGTGAGGGAGATTCTCCGGCGCGGCATGCTGTGGGCGGCGCGGTAATGAAACAAAAACTCCTTCTCCTGGTCGCCTGGGTTTCGGCCGCGGCCGCGGCCTGGGCTGCCCCGTTCCAGCCGACCGCGGCTCCGGCCGCGGCGTTCTGGGTGGCGCACGTCGATGCGGCCGGGTTGAAGGAGACCGAAGCGGGCCGGGCCCTGCTGGCGGACCAGCAGGTGGCCGGCTCGCCGCAGTGGGCGGCCTTCACGACGCGGTTTGGACTGGATCCGAAACGCGACCTGCGCGGCATGACCCTGTACACCATGAGCACGGGCCGGCTGGATGCGGTGGCCGTGATGGAGGTCGAGCCCGAGGGGGCGGGCCGCCTCAAGAGCCGGCTGGGGACGGACGCGTTTTCCGCCGTTGCCTATGGCAACCGGGTCATCCATCGGCGCAGGGGCGAAAAAAATGCGCCTTACTGCGCCTGGGCTGGCGGCACGCGCTTTGTGGCCGCCATGACCCTTGAAAAGGTCCAGCGTGCGCTGGACCTGCTGGACGGCAAGGGGGCCTCGCTGAGGGGTGTGTGGCCTGCGTTGACGGACCGCAAGGACGGGGCCGAGGCGGTGCTGGTCCTGGCGGGCCGCGGCTTGGGTCCCGAGATGCAGGGCGTGATGCCCCAGCTCTCGCTGTTGCGGAACGCCACGGACCTGTGCCTGGTGGTGGCGGAAAAAGCCGGCCGGTTCCGGGCGGGGCTATCCGTCACCGCCCGGGATGCGCCCGAGGCGCAACGGCTGGAGGTTACGCTGGTTGGTTTGATCGAAGTGGCCCGCGCCATGGGGGATGGGGCGGCCGGCGATTTATTGCAGGCCGTTGTTGTGCAGGGCGCGGGGTCGACGGTCCGGGCCGACGGCGTTTGGCCGACCGCGGAAATCATCAAGATGATGAGGCGGTCGGGTTCCGACTGACAGCTTAGGGCCGTTTGTGCCGGGTGGGGGCGGGCGGGCGGCCATGCGGCTTGAATTTATTATCGCGCACCGGCTTGTCCGGAAGAAACGACAGCGAAACGGTCCGGGAGTCGGCTTCCACGCGCAGGGGCCCCTTTTGCATGGGGGCGAGATGTTCCGTGGGCACTTGGGCGAACGACTGCCGTTGCATCAGCTCGATCATGCCCACACGGGGAGCGGGAACGCCGAGAGCCGAGACGAGCAGATCCACGATGGTGCGCGGGTCGAACTGGTTTCTCCAGCCCACGTCCAACCGCACCCATTCGTAGCCCCGGGAAGCGGGGCGCAGGTGGGGAATGGGTTCGGCGGGATAGTCGGCCTGAGCGGGCGCGGGCCGGCGGGGCGGAACATCGGAGGCGGGCCGCCGGGCCGGGGCTGAGTCGGCCACGGGCTTGCGGGCCGGCGCTTCGGCGGTGATGGCTTTGCGGGTCGTCGGCGCGGGGGGGGTGGGGCCGGGGGCGGAGGGGGTCGTCGAGGCGGCCATCATGTGAAACAGCGCGGAGGCGATATCCGTTGAGGAGAAACCCTCCTCGAGCAGCCGGTCCACGTAGGGCGTTTGCGCGGCGAAGGCATTGGCGCCCAGAACGGTGCGGACCTTCTGGAGCAGGGCGTCGGTCCGTTTTTCCTCGACCTCGCCGGTGGTCGGCATTTTGCCCCGTTGGAGGCGGGTGCGGGTATACCGCTCGATGTAGGTCAGCTTGTGGATTTCGCGGCCGGAGACGAACGTGATGGCCATGCCCCGTTTGCCGGCGCGGCCGGTTCGGCCGATCCGGTGGACATAATCTTCGGCGTCGTAGGGCAGGTCGAAGTTGACCACTACTTCGAGGTCATCCACATCGATGCCCCGGGCGGCGACATCGGTGGCCACGAGAAACTCAAATTCGGAGTGCTTGAATTTGTTCATGACCCGCGTGCGCTGGGCCTGGGGGATGCCGCCGTGCAGCCGGTCCGCCGAAATGCCCTGGCCCACGAGGGTGTCCGTGAGCTCATCCACCATCCGCTGGGTGTTGCAGAAGACGAGGCCCAGCTTGAAGCCGTGGTAATCGACCAGGCGCACGAGCGCCTCCGCTTTGCGGTTGCTGGATATTTCGTAAAACCACTGCTCGACGGTGGGGACCGTTCCTGTTTTCTGTTCGATGCGGACGGTCTTGGGGTCGCGCGAATAGCGTTTGATCAATTCGCGGATGGGCGGGGACATGGTGGCGGAGAAGAACACGGTCTGCCGTTCCGAGGGGGTGGCGTCGAGGATTTTTCCGATATCGTCGCGGAAGCCCATGTCCAGCATGCGGTCGGCCTCATCGAGGACCACCATTTTGATCTGCTTGAGATTCAGCGTGCCGCGATCGATGTGATCCTGAACCCGCCCGGGCGTGCCGATGACGATCTGGACGCCCTTTTTCAGCTCGTAAAACTGGCGGTCATAGGAGGCGCCGCCGTAGATGGGGACGGCGTGGACGCCCCGCTTGTTGGCCGAGAGTTTGTGCACTTCATCGGCCACCTGGGTGGCCAGTTCGCGAGTCGGGCAGAGGATCAGGATCTGGACGGCGCGCAGGGCGGCGTCCGTCTTCTCGATGGCGGGGATGGCGAAGGCGGCGGTTTTACCCGAGCCGGTCTGGGATTGGCCCACAACATCGTGTCCTTCCAGCAGGACGGGGATGGCGGCCGCCTGGATGGGCGCGGGCTCCTCGAATCCCAGGTTTTCGATGGCTTTGAGAATGGCGGGGGATATGCCCAAAGAGGCAAAAGTCGGTTTAGGTTGCGTTTCCATCATATGACAATAGCATGTTTCTGCCGTAAAGCGAGTGTATTGTTGAAGCGCGCGGTTCGGACCCGATATTTTCGGATTGACCGGGCGGCAGGAGGGATTATCCTGAAGATGAAATGAATGTTTCGGGGCCTCCGGCGTCAAATAGGGTAATTTCAAGAAGGAGGTTGTCGTGAAAATCATATTCTTCAGAGGCATGGCCGTTGGAGCGGCTCTTATCGTTTGTGTCATCTTCAGCGGTTGCGTGCGCAAAACATCGGGCACGGAAGTGGTGGGGGTGATGGCGACGGGGCCTGACGGTCAACCGGAGTTGAACCGGGCCATTATTGCGAATAACACCAAGCTCGGCCGCACCATTCAGGTTGTGGATGTGCGCCATGAATATGTGGGTGACGTGTTGAAAGCCCATTTCACGCTGGCCTCCACGTATGCCGCAACAATCAGCTTCCAGTATAAGTTTGCCTGGTACAACGAAGCCGGCCTGGAAGTGCATCCGAACACGGATGCCTGGACCCCGGCGGTCCTGCACGGCATGGAGACCATCTCGATCCAGGGCGTGGCGCCGGACGCGCTCGTGAAATCGTTCAAGGTCAAGATTCGCAACTAATCCCGGCGGGCGGGACAGCTAAAGGAGGCTGGCGTGAAAACAGGGCATGTCATAGGAAGAACGGCGCTTGCGGGATTGCTGATTTTCGGCGCGGGCTGCACGACACGGGTACGGTACGGCGATGCCACTTCGGCCCAGCCGATGAGCACGGATTTCGGCTCCTCCGACCTGCAGCAGATTGCGGCTGCGATGGCGGATTCGCTGCTCGGCGCCCCGGCGGTGGTGCAGGTGACCGCGGTGCGCACGCCGGTGATGCTGGTGGACCGTGTCAAGAACAAGACCATGCAGCACATAGACACGGAATCGGTGACCGACTCCATCCGCACGAAGCTGATCCAGTCGGGCAAGTTCCGTTTCCTGGACCGCACGACGGACCAGGCGGCGTTGGATGAATTTGCCGCTCAGCGTGAGAGCGGGTTGGTGGACCCGGCCAAGGCGATCACAATTGGCACGCAGTTCGGCGCGGAATACATCCTGACGGCCAATCTCTCGCAGATCGACCAGCGGCTGGGCAAGAAGACGGATGTCTATTACAAGTTCACCATGAACTTGAAGAACCTGCGGACAGGTTTGCTGGATTGGGCGGACGAAAAGGAGATCCGCAAGACGGCGGATCGCAGCATGTTTGGCTGGTAACGCGCACGAAAGGGGTCACGCATGAAACGGATACTCGGGGCGGCTTTATTGGCGGTGGCGGTCTTGGCGGGCCAGGCGGAGGCCCAGGATATGCCGGGGTTGTCGCTGGGCGGTTTCTACGAGACCCGCATCGACAACGAGGTGGCTGGCGAGGGCTTCTCCTTCGACTATTACGGCGCGCGCCTGCAGGTGCGCGACGGGCGCTGGTACGAGGTGTTTGTCGATTTGGGCGCGCAGTCGGCGGAGTGGGACGAGGTCGAGGCCGACCCCTCTGCCTTTTTGGGCCTGGGCGGCACGCTGTGGCTGGTGCGGGCGGAGGATCTGATGATTCCGCTGGATCTCGGCCTGTTTGCCAGTTTTCACCAGGGCGATCTGGAGCTGGAAGCGGGCTCGGCCTCGGAGGACGCCACGTACAACAAGATCGTGGCGCAGGGTGTCATCCGAGCCGCCGGCTATGGGCTTGTGCAACCTTTTCTCCGGGTGGGCATGATGTGGTCGGAGCTGGATGTCGACGGCACGGACGCGGATGATTGGGACGAGAGCAATATTGCCATCAACGTAGGTGTTGAGCTGGATGTCACCGATAACCTGACGGTGACGCTGGAAGGCAACCATTCCGAAGGCGCCGGCTTGGGCGTTCATGCGGATTTCTGGTTCTAGGTCGGGCGGCTAGCGGAGCTTCTCGAGCATGTCGAAATGGGTGTCGGTGTGCTCGAGCTCCACGTGATGGTGTCGCGCGCAGGCGGCGATCAGCAGATCCGTGGCGGGGACCGTGTGGCCGGCGCTGCGCGCCTTTCGCGCCAAGTCACAGGCCTGAGCCCAAACTGCGGGTGCGATCTCCAACTCGGCCAGGTTTTCCTCCATCTCGCGGAGAACTTTTTTTTCGTGGTCCCCCCGTGCTCCGTTCCACAGTTCCACTTTCACCAGGGGGCACCAAGCGGCCTCGCCCGAAAGCAGAAGGGCCCGCACTCTTTCCCCGACGGCACGGTCGCCATCAAAGCGGAGGCTTTCGATCCAGGAGGAAGTGTCGATGAGTTTCACGGCATTACTCCGTTTTCCGGAGCTTCGCCAGTTCGGAGGGGGTGATCATTTCCCTGCAACTGCCCAGATGCCGGGCCAGGCGCGTCATCCGTTGTCGCCGGTTGTAATCGGTCAACGCGGTCAGAATGGCGGCCCGCTTGGTCGTGACCGCAGCAAAATGCATGGCATCCCGCAGCGCCTGTTCGGGAATATCAACTGTCGTTTTCATGCTTCTAAAATATCGCTAATTAGAATCCATGTCAACCGATTTTAGAAGTATGAATCGTAAGCGTCCGCTGGTCGGGCCGGAAAAGGGCTTGTCACGCGAGGTGTGATCGGTATAGTGGGGGGATTGTCAAAACAACGGGAGCGCAAATGCGGCTTATACGATTTCAGGATCGCAACGGAAAAACGGGCTGGGCGGCGGAGCAGGCCGATGGGTCTGCCCTTGAACTGGTCTCTTCGCCCCTCGAGTCGCTCAAACTGACGGGGCGCCCGGCGGATGTGGTCAAACGGCTCGCCCCAGTCGAGCCGCCCGCCATTCTCTGCATTGGCGCCAATTATCGCCGCCACATCGAGGAATCCAACGCCCCGATGCCCCCGCATCCCGTCCTGTTCATGAAAAATCCCGGGGCCCTTCAAAATCCCGGCGACCCCATCTGGCTGCCCGTTGGACTCAAAAGCGAAATGGTGGATTACGAGGCCGAACTGGCCTTCGTCATTGGCCGGCGCTGCAAAAATGTCAAGCCCGAGGCGGCTCTTGATTATGTGCTTGGGTACGCCTGCGCCAACGACGTGAGCGCCCGCGACTGGCAGCGCAACGGCGGCGGCGGTCAGTGGTGTCGCGGCAAGGGTTTCGATTCCTTTGCGCCCATGGGCCCCTGCCTGGTGACGGCGGATGAAATTCCCGATCCCAACAACCTGCGCATCCGCGGGCTGCTGAACGGGGTTGTGGTGCAGGACAGCAACACCTCGAACATGCTGTTCGACATCCGAGCCCTCATCGCGTTCCTCAGCGGCAGCACGACGCTGATGCCCGGGACCGTTATCTTGACGGGAACCCCCGAGGGCGTCGGCATGGCGAAGGAGCCGCCCGTCTGGCTGAAGGCCGGTGACACCTATGCCGTGGAGATCGAGCGCATTGGAACACTGGTCAACCCCGTGGCCCTCGAAACGGTCTGAGGGTTGGAAAGGCGGCGCTTATGACAACGCAGGACAATCAACCCGACGAGGCCTTCAAGGGGCTGGAGGATTGCGGCAAGGAGATCGAGGCCGCCCGCCGGTTCGTTTCCGGCATTCTCAAGCGCAAGCATCTGCGACCCGAGATCGTGAAGGGGTTGAACGCGATTCTGGCCGACATCGCGCGCCTGCCCGGGAGAAGACCCGAAAACAGCTGCGAGTTGACCGTCTCGACGGGTTATGGGGACGAGGATATCGGCGGCACGGAATCGCACACCTTCATCCTGGATGACACGCATTTCGAGCTGGCCAGCGGCGGCACCTCCTTCAGCGGGCCCGTGGATGCCGAGGATTTCATTGACGGGTTTCGTTTTGTTGCGGAGGCCGACGGCTTCCGCGAGCGCAAAATGGATGTGACCGGCTGGATTGCCGAAGTGGAGGAGTGTTGCGCCGATCCGGCCTACCAGCTCGAAATCAACATGGACGCCGACGAAGACTAGCGGTTAAGTCAATTTCACGCGGGAGAGTTGCATCATGGTCCAATGGCTGATCGAGACCGATCACGCGATTTTCTTTTTCCTCAACCGGATGGCGGCTTGGACGCCGCTCATGGAACTGGCCGCTTGGCTCTCGGCCCTGGGCCGTTACCCCATCCTGCTATTTGCCTTAATCCCCCTGACGCTGCGGGGTTGGTCCCGATTTTACCCCCATCTGCTGGCCATGCTCATCGTGTTGCCTTTCGCTTTCGGGGTCAATTACGGACTGAAGGACGCCGTTCGTCGTTTTCGGCCCATGGGATATTACGAGAGGGTCCCGAATCCGGTGCCGGTCACGATTCAGTATCGGGAACGAATGACGCGCCGATCATTCCCCTCAGGCCATACCACGATGGCATTTTTTGCCATGGGCTATTTGGTTTTTGCCCGCCGCCGGCATGCCTTCTGGGCTTTCCCCCTGGCTGTCGGCGTGGCGTGGTCGCGGGTGGCCGTGGGCGCCCATTTCCCCGTGGATTGCGCGGCGGGGGCACTGCTGGGGAGTATATGGGCCCTGCTCGCCTGGCGGATCCATTGCTTTTGGGAGTCACGATCATGCAACCAACCGCAGAGACCGATCCCCGGGCCAGGACCCTCTTCTGGGTGTTGCTCGGGCTGCTGACGCTGGGGCGTCTGAGCCTGGCCGGGCGATTTGAATTCAGCACGGATGAGGCCCACTACGTCATGTACGGCCGTCATCCGGCCTGGGGCTATTTCGATCATCCGCCCCTTGTGGGCTTCCTCGCCGCCGGGGGGCATTGGCTGGGCAGTTCCGAATTTGTCATGCGGCTCGGCCCGGTGCTGCTGGGCTCGCTCAGCCTGGCGTTCATGGGGCTTTTGGCCCGCGACCTCTACGGCTGGCGCGTGGCGATACTGGCCTTGGCCCTGGCCGCCTGTGTTCCTATTCTGATGTTACTTGGACTGGCCTTGCTGCCGGATGCGCCGCTGAACGTCTTCTGGTGCGGGGCGTTGTGGGCCGCCTGGCGCGCCACCCAGCGCGGCGGGTGGGGCTGGTGGCTGCTGACCGGTTTGCTGATTGGCGGGGCGATGCTCGGCAAGTACCACGGCGTGCTGTTGCCCGCTTTTCTGGGGCTCTATCTGCTTGCCTCTTCCACCGGCCGGCGATGGTTGGCGCGGCCCCAGCCCTATGCGGCGGGCGTGCTGGCCCTTCTTGTGTTTCTGCCGAACATCCTGTGGAACGCCGCGCATGGCTGGGTTTCCTATGCCTTTCAACTGGGGCACGGCGGGGGGGATGGCCGACTGACGCCTTGGAACATTTTTGCCAGCCTCGGCGGGCAGCTGGCGGCGGGCACGCCGATCCTGTTTGTCCTCGTGGTGGCGGCCGCCGTGTTGTTGATCCGCCGGCCGGCGCAGGAGGCCGATCGCTACGTGTTCTGGACCAGCCTGCCGGTCTTTGTTTTCTTCTGCGGCATCGGGCTGTTCGGCAAGGTTCTGCCCCACTGGCCGGCGCCGGGCTGGTGGACCGGCCTCATCGCGCTGGCCGCGCTGCTGACCCGCCGGCTTCCGGAGGGGGGGCCCGGCGCCCGGCGCTGGAAGCGCTGGACGCTGGCCGGCGTCTTCCTGGGCCTCTTCTCCGTCGTGCTGCTGCCGGTGCTGCTGCTGGCGCCCGTCATCAGCTGGAGCTACCTGCGGCTTCAGCCGCTTTCGGAATCCTGGCATGCCCGCTGGCCGGCCATCAAGCCGCTCAAGCCGTTCACCCCCAAGGTGGACCTGGCCAACGACGTCGTGGGCTGGCGGGTATTGGCGGGCGAAGTGGAAGCCCTTCGGCGGTCGATGGCCGAGCCGGAGCGGACCTTTGTGATGGCCGGCCGGTTTTTTGCCCTGAGCCAGACGGCGGCCTACCTGGACCCCGCCATTTCGGTCTGGGCCACGCGGCCGGCCGTGAACCAATACACCTTCTGGTTCGATCCGCCCGCGCATGCGGGCTGGGATGCCATCATTATTGAAGATTCCCGGGACACCCGGCCCGGCCGGGGATGCGAGGAGTTTCGTCCGCTCTTCCGGTTTATCGAACCTGATCCCCGCGTGGTGCGGGTGGACCGGGCGGGAATACCGGCGCGGCAGGCCCGCTTGTGGATTGCCCGGGGATTCAAGGGCGTGGGGCCGGCGGGACCGATGAAGCTTGACGCGCACACCCAAAGGCTCTAAGACTGTTGCGCTAGGAGTCTGCGCTAGGGGTCAAGTCCCGACAAACGACAAAATGATTGATTCTTTGGCGCGATTTTGAGAGTTTAGGGGCATGGCAAGACCCCTGCGAATTCAGCTTATAGGCGGCTGGTACCCTGTTACGGCGCGACGCTGGCAGGGCGAGCGGTTGTATTATGACAAGGCTGACCGGCTTCATTTTCTCGATCTCCTGGGCGCGATGGTTGAGCGGTACCGCGTTCGGCTGCACGCCTATGCGCTGATGGCGAACCATTTCCACCGGCTGGTGGAGACCCCGCACGGAAACTTGAGCCGGGCGATGCGGTGGTTGAACGTCAGTTACGGCATGTGGCATAACCGGCGGTGGAAGGAAAGCGGGCCGGTGGTTCAGGGGCGGTATCACGCGGTGCCG
>JAWOJA010000009.1:0-6505 GCA_046484345.1 Kiritimatiellia bacterium | reverse complement strand
CGAAGATTTTGTCATTGCTGAGGTCATCAGTTGTCAGGTCGATTTCGACATCTTCAGTGTGCTGCAAGGTTACAGGCCTCTGCTGATGTCCACGCTTCTGACCATCTATCTTCACCACAGGCTGTCTACAAGGGACGGATTTTCACGCGTGGTATACGACATCGGGCGGCCAAGGATTCCAGACGGGCCTGGCGAACAGGAGCAGTTGGCCTACCAGGCTTTGGTCGAAAACCGACCGGATGCAACGGTTGAATTGTCGACAAGCGTTCATCACATCGTTCAGCGCTACCAGGACCTGGTGAACTGTTTCCCGGCGACTATTGATGATGAGACGTTATGGCTTTTCGCGCACTGGTTCTTGAACAAGGGACATATCGTCTTCTGAACGCGATCATAAACGCCAAAGTCCGGCCGCCCCTGCACCCCGAACCTGAACATGCGATCCATCAGGAACCCGAATTCGCCGTGCGCGGTTCGGGTGACCGGTGTGTCGCCGCCGGTCTGGAAGTCACGCACGTAGGTCATGCCGTCACCCCCGATATACATCAACCGGTTGTCATCCATCCAGACGGCGGCCCGGTCCTCGAAGTAAGCACGCGCATTCGGCGCGATCACCCTGTCCCCCGTGCCGTCGGGCGCGATAAGATGGAGGGGACAGGGCATGGACTTGGGAACCGGATTGTACCCATCCTTCCCCCTGGGATAGCTCAGGTAGACGATTTTGCGGCCGTCCGGCGAGATGTGCGGACAGAAATGATCCCGGTCCTTCTCATCCGGCGAAAGCTGGCGCAAATCGGAGCCATCCAGCCGGCAGTGCCAGATCCGCCAGGAACCGCTCCGGTTGGACTCCCAGACAACATACCCTTCACCAAGGGGAGCGGCCACCTCCACGCCCCCCGTTGCCGAACCCGCCCCTGCTGCCGTCTGCGCCAGAAACCCCACAACGGCCAGAAGCATTAAAAACCCAAAACCTCTGGAACGTTGCAGTCTAATCATGCCCGGCCTTATGTTGCTTCATGAAAAATGCCCGCGCTCTACCGCTCCACGCGGGCACCCGCCACGTTCACCTCGGCCGGCGTAAACGAATCGATTTCGAACCGTCCGCCCGCCGCCCGCCGGACCGACACGGCAGCCGGGATGGACAGCGTGTAGCCGGGCGCCAGCCGGTACAACGAGAGCACCGCGCGCCCGTCGCCGTTGGCGTCCGTGAAATCGGCCGCCTTCACCGGCCCCTGCGTGACGATCTTGTATTCGAAACCGGGATAGGTCGCCATCCACCGCTTGCCCGCCTTATTGACCAATTGCCGGTTGACATAACACCACCCCTCGATGTCAAAAGGCGATTCGACGGGCTGCTTGAAATAGATCGTCCCGGTTTCCGGCTCCAGGCGCGTCACCTCCAGCGTGAGCATCGGCTCCCCGGCCTTCCCCCCGTCCGTTTTGTCTCCAATCAAACTCAACGTCCGTTTCCCGTCCACGGTGTCCAGGTCGGCTTCCGCGATGGGCGTCTTGACGATCAACCAGCGCGACTCGCAGACGATTTTGGACGGCCAGCGCTTGCTGCCGCCTTCGTTGCCGATCTCCGTATCGTCATACGCGTTTTTGTCGCCCTTAAGATTATAAGGCTCGGTCCGCACCGTGATCTCCCGCTTCGCTTCGTCCACATATTCGATGGAAGACTGGAAAATCTTCATCTTTTCCTTCAGCGTCAGCGTCACGCCGCCTTCCACGGGTTTCTGACCCGTCACGGTGAACGCATAACTCCGCCCGCCCGGCGAGACAAACGGCACCATCCGGCCGACCAGGTCGACATCCCGGAAGTCGCCTTTGACCGTGCAGGAGTTGGCCGCCGGATCGGTGGCAACGACTTCGCCGGCAATCCGGCCCTTCGGCAGCCGGATCGAAAGACCCGGCGCCTCGAGTGCGGCCCCGCCCACCAGGACCGCCCGCTCCAGGCCGGCCTTGTCCTTCCGGATAAAACCGAACAGACCGTCGAAGGAGACGCCGCCTTCGGCTTTCCGGATGGTCCCGTCAGCAGGACCTGAGAGGCACAAATCCGAAACGCCCTCCGGCAGTTGAACAGCCAACCCAACGGTCCGGGCCGCGCCTTTTCCGCCATCCTCGAACTTCACCTCGCGTGCCGATTGCACCACCGGTTGGCCTTGATACACTTCCGCCAGGGAGGGAAAAACAGAGCCCGCCGGATCGACCTTGTCGTTCTGAACGAAAAGGAAGGTCATGTCGTAGCGGTACTTGTCGCTCGTGCCGTTGGCGGCATACAGGGCTTCGCCTTCATGGTCAAACAGCCGCCAGCGCGCGTAAATTTTCCGGTCATCCGCCAGTTTTTCGGACCGAAACGCCTGTTCGGCGCGGGGGTGGAGCCGCCAAGTGGCGACCAGGTCGGCCGGAGCTGTGCCTTCGGCCGGCCGGGGAAACAGATTCGACACGGCATAGGCCGCGCCCACCAGGGTTTCCGGAGTCTTGAAGCCCTTCATATACTCCAACGCCGCCGGTGAACGGGCCGGTTCCAGCTTCGCGTTGACCTCGAACTGGTCGTTCTGATTCGCATGCGCGCACCAGGTATGAACCGACCCGCCTGCCACGCGCTGGACATTGAACACGTAGGCGTCCGTCCCGCCCACGTCAATCAGGGCCACGCCACGCCGGTACTCAGTGAGCTGCGGATGGCTGCGCGCCCGCTGGCTGGCATCGGCATACTGCACCCCCTCGAACGGGGAAAAGGCGTTCAACCACCCGTAACCCGGGATGGTATCATCCTCGTTGTTCATGCTTTTCCGGTCCACCTCGACCGTGTTGTGCACTTTCTGCAACCGGGGGCTGGGCCATCCCTCGCGCGCGGCCAAGTCGGTGATGGCGCGCATGCCCTTGCCCCAAACCGCCAGGTCCAGCCCGTCGTTATGGCCATGCGTGTGGCCCGCGCCATAGCGGAGCGTGAGCGCCGCCTTGTTCGTGAAGCCGTCCTGCTGTTGGCCGGATTCCAGAATGGCCAACCCCAGATCGTCCAGCACCCGGGGCGGCAGGGCGTCGAGCGGATTGCGAACGGACTTGGCCGCGGCTTCTATCGCGGCCCATTCGTCGGCCGTCTCCGTGGTTTTTCCGTACCGCCAGGCCAGATGGGCGAAGCGGGAATCGCGGGTCAACCGCCAGCAATCCAGATAATACGGCTTGTTCGAATTCTTTTGAGTCGGACCCGTGTCGAAATAGACCTCGCGGAATCTCAAGGGGTCGCCGTAATCGCCCAGCAGCGGGACCCAGCCGCCGGCCACGCGCAGGTTGATCGGCGCAAACAACGCGTCGCGCATCCACGGATAGGCTTTGAAATCGGCCAGATCCACGGCCACCTTGCCGCCCAGCCGCTTGTAGTCCCGCAACATCATGACCACGTCCATGAGGCTCATGATACTGCCCTTGGAGTAGCCGCCCGCCCCCTTGCTGACCAGTCCGTCGCGCCCCAGTTCGCCGTAGGCCAGATCCTCCAGGCCGCCGGACTGGATCATCCCCATCGGAATATTGTTCACCAGGATGTCCACCCATTTCTGGGAAATGTCGTTGGGGCCTTGCGACAACGCCGCCATGGTCAAGGCCAGGCTCATCTTCAACGAATCACCGGCCGCATCGCCCCGCATGTTGGCGTCGGCCGTCCGCTGGAGAATGGATAAGTCGAGGAAGCGGTAGAGGTCGGAAGGCGCCTTGACCCAGGGCGTCGTTTGGCCGGCCGCCTCCGCGAAGGCCGCCTCGTTCGCCTTGATGAAATCGAACAACTGGTCGTAGGCCTCCACATAGGCCTTGATGGCGTGGCCCTGTATAAGACCGCTGATGACCATCCCGCCACCGACATGATTGGCAAAACCGAATCGTTCAGAGAGTACCGGCCAGGCGGCTTGGGCGCGAAAATCCAGCGCCGGATAGTAATGGGCGAAGGCCAGCAGAATGGCGGAACCTTCCAGACCCGCTATGGGATCGCCGCTTTGCTGGTACTCTTTCGCGCGACGGAGCATGGTTTCCACCAGGTTACTTAGCCGACTCTGAAACAGCGGCGCAATGACACTGAACGTGCCGCCCGCCGGCTCCGGTTCGCCCCAGACATAGGTCAGGTTCCCGACGCTCACACCCCAGCCGTCATCCGCCAACAGGCCGGGAAGCATCTTGCCGGCCCGGAAATCGTCCAACGTGTACGCCGCGCCCAGTTCGGCGTTCGTGATCACCCACGGCTGATCCAGCGCGTTGGCTTTCCATCCCGTAAAGACGGTATCGGCGGGAAGCTGGTCCCGTTCCTTGAAATGACCGGGTTTCGCGGTGCTCTGCCGAGGCGCATTGAGCGGCGGGAACGCGGCAAAATAGCTCCGACATCGCGCCAGAACCTCCGCGCGCGGCAACGGCTCGACCGGTTTCAACGTGCCGCCGCGCAGGTTTTTCAACACCTCGTCCGACATCATGGTGCGGGCGGTTTTTCCGGCCTGCTTGGCGCAGTTCCCGAGCGCGTCGCGCAATTCCAGACGATCCACGAATAGCGAAGGCGCCATTGTGCGCTCGCCTACAGCGATTTCGACCGTGTACCGGCCGGGAGTAAGGGCATGGAAGTAGCAACGTTGCATCTCCTCGGAACCGTAGGTGAGCGTGTAAACATACTGATAAGCCGCGCGGAGACGATAGCGCTGAACGGAGCCCGCCGGATCGGTAATGGAAACCGTGAAGAAAAAGGGCGGCAGTACGCCAGGATCGCCCTTGTCCGACGCGCGGGGCGACCGACCGACGATATAGACCGCATAGGTGCTCGGTTGCAGGTCGCGCGAAAAGGAGAGTTTGGCCCCCCCTGAGGTCATCTCCACGGACTGCCGGCTTGCCGATAGATCGTCCGCTTTAACGGCGTCCTTGGGAACGCCGGCCAATGACTCCGCCTCATAGGCTTCCACCAGAGGCGGGTAGGCCCAGTTTTTGACGATGGTATCCCACCAGCCAAATGCCGGAGAGGCCACCGCAACCGCCGCCGTTACCGCGAGAATCGCCCTTGCTTTTCCAATCATGCGCATTTTCGTTCCTTTTTTCGTTTGCCCCGGTCATCGAATCATTGCCGGGCCGTGTCACGTCAATAAAACCAATTCCACCGGCACGCGGACACTCCCCTACGTCCCGATGACGGTTCCGTTTACAGTCCGCGCAGGTAGGGCCCGCCTGCAGCCAGTTGCTCGGCGGTCACCTTCAGGGTTTTTCCAGCGGGCAAGTCGGCCCATTCCTTGCCGTCGGCGGACCACTGGGCGCCCGCCCCTCTGATCGTAATCCCGCAGGGGACGTTTGCCTCCAGGCGCCAGGCCGTGCCATCGCGCGTGAGCGACACCTTCGTCGGCGTGCGGAACACGTCTCCCGCGCCGATTTCGTAGAGCCGCGCCCGCTCGCCCACCTTGAACGCATCAGCGGGAACCCCCGCCGCCGCGCACACGAGGGACGCCCAGCCCTTGCTGTTGCACCGCATTGTGGCGTCTCCGGCCTGGTTGGCCACGACGAAACGGCGGTTCTGACCATCGGCCAGGTCCGGAGGAAACTCCAGCGTGAGCACCCTGTCGGTGTCGGGCGCCCCCCCCAAGTAGTAGGGGTTCTGGTTCTTGGCCCGGTGCTCGGCAACGGTCTCGACGCGCACGATCTTCGAGGAATGGCAGTCGGCGCCCTTGCGCCAGACGAGCGCGGAGCCGGAACCCTTCGGCTCGACCTTCACCGCCTCGAACGTCGTCCACCGGACGGGCCGGCCTTCCGGGCCCGGCGCGCTGACCTCAAAGAACGCGCCGTCGAGCAGTTTCGCCGGCAACGGCTGGTCGAGGACGGCGGTCTTCTCCAGCCAATCCACCTGAGTGGCGGCCGCCTCCCAGAACTCGCGTTCCGGCGCGATGGTGATGCGGTCGGCCGTCAGCGTTTTTCCGCCAACGAGGTTGAGGCAACGGATCCCGCGCGCGTCCCGCGAGATGTAAGCAAACCGGCCTTGCGCCTCGATGCCGCCCTCCAGTCGGCGCACGACGTCGCCGGAGTGGTCCATCAAGATCGCATCCTTGATGTCGCCGACGGCCTCGATATAAAGCGCCGCGGGGCCGCGTGCGTCGGTCGGGTCGCCGACGAGGCGGACGTTGCGGATGAACGGCTCGCCGGCGTACGGCTCCCAGACCCCGGCGAACATGCTGGACGCTCCGTCTCGCACGATGTGGACGTTGCGCAGCCACTCGCCATCGGTGCGGCCCTCATCGCCCGAGCCGGCGATCCACACGCCGGAGACGACCCGCTGTCCGGCCTGGCCGGGGACGTGAACGCGCAGGTACTTGCGGGGGCTGTTCGCGTCGTAGGCGGCGCCCATAATCGCCGGCTCGGCGCCCCCCACGGTGCGGCGGCCGCGTCCGGGCATCTCAAAGGTCTTTTCCTCGCGCGCCATGCGCCATGTGGCGGTGAAAACGTCCTTGTCAATAGTCGCGCCCCATTGCTCGCCCTGCATCACGTAGGTCTT
>JAWOJA010000059.1:0-37034 GCA_046484345.1 Kiritimatiellia bacterium | reverse complement strand
AACCAGATTGCATTCCAGTATGTCCAGAAAAAATGGACATACTGGATTGTCGCGAGGTTGCCGTTAAGAAGCCGGCTCATCCAGCCCCTGAGCCGGATTTGGTTTTCTTTTGGCGCGGCTTGGCCGTATAGTTCGCTTGAGGGCTGTTAAGAAAGGAACGCGCATGCGAAGGATGATGATTATGGCGGGATGGACGACGGGGGCGGTTTTTGCGATCGCTCCGCTTGTGTCCCTGGCCGAGGATCGGGCAGTTCTCCAAAAATCTGAGGATCGGGCCCGGGTGGAGCAGGTTTTCAGGGAGGTTAACGACCGAATCGACGGGCTCGTGTCGCTTCAGTACCAGGTTGAGCGGAAATCGGTTTCGAAAGGCGTCACAATGACCGAGAGGTGGTCGTTCGCCTGCACAGCGGAGGGGTTGATGCGGATCGACTACACCGCGCCGGAAAAGCGGGTGTTCGTGGCGGATGGGCAGTTTTTCACCGAATATCTGCCGACCGCGCGAAAGGCCCTGCGCACGCCGCTCAAGGATGCGAATCCTGCCGGTCTGGCCCGGGTGGCTGCCGTGACCCGGCGACTGGCGGTGGACGGGCTTCGGGTGGGGAATTTCGAGGAACTGCTGGATCATCTAACGTCCTTCACGGTTCCTTCGAATGAACCGGCCATAATGCTTGTTGAAGGGCGCGATCCGCGTTATTCGGTCCGCATCGATACCAAACGAGATGTTTTGTTGGGGTTTGAACAGTGGGACGGGAAGGGGAAGCGGGTGCTGTCTATCCAATCGTCGAATTTTTTGGAGCCGGCGCCGGGCTTCTGGTTTCCTGCGCGAATAAAGACCGTTTTCCAGGAGAAGGGCGCTTATGCGGAGCGGGTAACGTTGTTGTCAGGAGTCAAGGTTAACGGGGTCGTCCCCAAAGAAACCTTTGACTTTGTTCCGCCGGATGATGTAGAAACAGAGACATCTAAAGCGGATTGACCTGTCGAAGTGTTAATATTCGGAGGATAACGATGAAAAAGATGATGGCAGCGTTGGTGGTGGCGGCGTTGGCGGCCGGGTCGTTTAGCATGACGAGCCAGGCGGCGCAGCGGTATCAGAAGAGCGACACGACGGCGTTTTTCATGTCGGCCGCTTGGCCGGGCGCCGGGGAATGGTACAATAGTGATTTTCAGGGCAATTTTCCCCTCACAGAATGTATTGTGGGTGCCATTTGCCCCTGCGTTCATTTGTCTTCGATTATTGATGCCACAGCCGGAGACACCTCGTCCGGCAATATCCGCATCGATTTCTGGAGCGGTGCGGTCAGGGAATAAGATTACGGATTAAGGACTCTTGAAGGCAGGCTGAATAAGCCTGCCTTTTTTTTGCTAAAAGCTCATGCGAAATCCCCCGAACGGGGTGGCGGCATCGTCGATGTCCCGCATAATGCCGCACTGAATGTCGAGCGAGTTCACGAACCGTTGGCGCTGAAACCGATTATATTTGTGGGCGCCGTTGACGGCGCCGTAGATGTTGCCCGAGTACCAGCTCAATTCGAGCACGGTGAGGATGCCCCCCGCCACGGGTTCGTCGTTGTTAAAAGCGATTGCCGCCAAGGCGATCAGGCTGCCGTTCAAGAGGAAGGAAATGCCCGCATCGCGGGGTCGGCCGGTGTAGAGTTGTCCTGCGCCGGGTAGAATGGCCGAGAGGGATCCGGCCAGGAGGGGCGACTTGCGGGGGAGGGCGTCGACGGACTGCATTTCCCGGGCGAAGTCCGCGGCCCGTTCGTCGGAGGGGCGCGAGGCGATGAGGGACGTGGCCTGGGATTTGGCAGGAAGATTTTTGTCCAACTGGAGCAGGCATTGTGAGACACGCATCCGGGCATCGACGGAACCTGGATCCGATGGGTGTTGCCGGGTAAACGCGTCGAAGCAATCGAGGGCGGATGGATAATCGCTGCCGCGGTAGGCAGATTCCCCCATCAGCAACTGCGCTTGGCGGGCCGATTCTGGGGTGGAAGCGGAGTCACGGGTTTCCTGGAAAGCGGCCCGGGCCGCTTCCCATTTTTCGCCGCGGAAATAGGCCAGGCCGACCGCCAGCCGGGTTTCGGAAGCCATGGGGGAGTCTGGGTACAGGTGTAGGTGCCGTTTGTATTCGGTGATGGCCCGGTAGTAATCCTTTTCGGCGAACAGACTGTTGGCGAAAGAGAGAAGGTTGGATGCCGAATCCGACTGACCCCAGGCGCCGGAGGCGAATGCCAGCAGGGCGAAAACCAAGAGTCGGCAGGTGAATTTATTCATGACGGGAGCTCCACCAGAAGTCGTTGTTGGATACGGGGTCCGGGCAGCTGGCCAGACCGCTGGAGATGACGAATCGGTTCTGTTTCTGTTCGTCGGCTTCGTGCAGAAGGCGGTCGGCCGTCATCATGATGCCGATGGCGGACCCGTGTTTGTGGATTGCCGCAATGCTGAAGTTCGAGCAGGAAGGGTCCATCCGGCAATGCGATCGGGAGATGACGCCCATCCAGTTTTGATAAAAGGCCAGCCAACCCATGGCGACGATTTCGGGAGTGGAACTGGCGTCGGTGGGGAGCGGCTTTGGTTTCGCGGAGAGCGAGGGGGTTAGTGGATCGGAGGAAGAGACGGACCATGGCTCTTCTGCCGATGCCGAATGGGTGGCGGAAACGGCCAGCGCAAATAAAAAAGGTAAAGAGGATCGAGCAATCATCATGATGATCGGATAGTACATCGGGGGTGTGGCTTTTTCCACTTTTCTTTTCTTCCGCAAGAGGAGAGGGTCGATTCCGCGGGCGCCATGATAAGATTTCCCGCGACGGGGTTTGCACTGCTCAGTACCGAATCTGTCTTGTTTCGCCCCAACTCTGGGACGAAGGCGTCGCGCTTTTATATGTCGGCGACAAGGCTTGCTACGGAAATAATCCGTCCAGTCCCTTTGTCAGCGCCTCCAGGGGAACCGCTTCCACACGGTCGGCCATCGAGTAGCGATCGGGCCAGCAGCAGATGAGTTCGGCTCACCAGGAAAATCGGAAGCTAACAAGAGGATTTTCATGGTAAGAATTGGTCTTCTTTGGCCGATCAATGCGCACTTCAGGCAGAGCAACCTTGATCGGACCCTAAAAAGTATCGTATATAGCCAATAGATGAGCGCAAAACAGGAAACTGTTGGCTATGTATGAAAGAGGGGCGATTCTGGATCGGCTGAGCCCTTTTCTGCGCCGGCCTGTGGTCAAGGTGATCACCGGCCTATCTGTCGGACTCCTGATTTTTTTCGCTCTTCCGCTTCATGCCGCCACGTCGGAACTCGCCATGGCCAATGCGCTGTTCCAAGAAGGCGACTGGGCGGGTTGCGTGACGGAGTGCCGCCGCGTTGAGGCGGCAGAGCCCGGTCATCAGGATGCTGTTCGCTTGCGGGGAGATGCGGAAAAGAGGCTTCGGGGTTCGGTTCGGCAAAATGGGTGGTGGCGGCGGGCAGGGGAGTGGCCGGTCAAGGGGCTGGTGGGCTTTTACCGGTTCGCCGTTGCGCCCGCGATCGGGAGCCGCTGCATCCTGGAGCCCAGCTGTTCGCGCTATGCCATGGAGTCGGCCCGCCAGGCGGGCTGGCTGAGCATTCCCATGATGGGCGACCGGCTGATCCGGGAGCCGTCGGTTGTGCAGGAGGCCGCCCGGCCGGTGAGGGATGCGGGCGGAGGAATCCGGTATGCCGATCCGGTGGCCGATCATGTCGGGATCGCGCAAAGCGCGTCTGTCGATTTTTTGCCTGACTGAAAAATAGTCTTGACCAATTTTCAATTGAATGAATAATAGTCGTATGTTGAGTCGACTTCCATATCAACAAATTTGGCGGGAATTGTCCGCTGGGAAAAGCCTCGTGCTTCTGGCCGGCCCCCGGCAGTGCGGCAAGACGACACTATCGAACCTGATCGGCGAGTCGTTTCCGAACCGGCTCTATTTTAACTGGGATGTCCCCTCCGACAAACGGAAGCTGATGGCCAACCCCGATTTTTTCGAGGCCTTGCCTCGGGTAGACGCTTCGCGTCCGCTCGTCGTACTGGATGAAATTCACAAATATCGGCATTGGAAAAACTATCTCAAAGGCGCCTATGACCGGTTCCACAAGGACTACCTCTTTCTGGTCACCGGCAGCGGCCGGCTGGATGCCTATCAGAAGGGCGGAGATTCCCTTGCGGGCCGTTATGATTTGTTCCACCTGTGGCCCCTGACATTGGCGGAACTGGGTGGTCAGCAAGCCGCTCCGGAGGCTTTTTTCGCGTCGCCCCTGGCTGTGACGCAGTCCGACCATGCGGCTTTGCGCGCCTCGTGGGATCGGCTGGCCGCGTTCAGCGGGTTCCCCGAACCCTATCTCACGGCAAAACCCGCCGCTTACCGTCGTTGGTCGGCCGGCTATCATCGACAGTTAATTCGGGAAGACATCCGGGATATGACCGCGATCCGCACGGTGGATCAGGTGGAGACGTTGTTCTATCTCCTGCCTTCGCGAATCGGGTCGCCCCTTTCAATCACGGGCCTGGCGGAAGATCTTAAGGTGGCCTACAACACGGTGGCCCAGTGGTTGAGTGTGTTTGAACGGGTCTATTTGATATTTTCGGTCAAGCCGTGGACGGCTTCGATCGCCCGGTCCATCCAAAAAGAACGCAAGATTTATCTGCTCGATTATGCGCTAATTGAAGATCCGGCTGCGAAATTCGAGAACATGGTGGCGCTCGAGCTGATGCGGGCCGTATCCTCGTGGAACGATCTGGGGCTCGGGAACTACGAATTGCATTTTGTGCGAGACAAAGAAAAACGGGAGGTTGATTTCCTGATCGTGGAAAGGCGCAAACCGGTTTTGCTGGTGGAAGCAAAGCTGTCGGACGAATCCCCGTCTCCGGCCCTGATGCGGTTTCAACGTCAGCTTAAGGCGCCCGCCATTCAGCTGGTGCGGGACGCCAAGCAGTACCGGCTGCTTCACAATGAAGAGGAGCGGATGTTGATCGCTCCGCCATGGCGGTGGTTGCCGCGGTTGCCCTGATGCAGACGCGAAGCCGCCGCATGGCTGTCATGCGCGCGGGAAGGCCTTTCCGCTGTTGCAGGCAAACCGGTTTGTGTTATCATGTAAGCGTAAGTGATAACAGGGAGTCATATTGATACGGACGCAGATCCAATTAACAAAGACGCAGAGCGCGCAGATCAAAAAGGCCGCCGCGGAAAGCCACATATCCATGGCGGAGTTCATCCGCAAGGCCGTGGATTTCGTCCTGCGCCAATCCGCGGCGGTCGGGACCGATGAGCGCCTGGAACGGGCCATTCGCGTGGCCGGGAAGTTCCATTCCGGGGGACGGGACGGATCGAAGCGCCATGACGATCACCTGGCGGAGGCCTACAAGGTATGACCTGTTTCGTGGATACGTCGGCCTTTTACGCCGTTTTGGATGCCGATGATCACAACCATCCAAGGGCCCGTGTCGCATGGGAAACCTTGATTCGGTCGGGCGAAACCCTGGTGACGACGAATTATGTTCTGGTGGAAACGTTTGCCCTTCTCCAACACCGCATCGGATTAAAAGCGGCGCGTTCGTTTCAGGAAGACGTCCTCCCGCTGCTTCGGGTGGAATGGGTGGAAGAGACGGCGCATGTTGCGGGGATAACGGGAGTTTTGGCGGGCCAACGCCGAGGCGTAAGCTTGGTGGACAACCTCAGCTTCTTCACGATGCGGCGGCTTGGCGTTCGCGACGTTTTCGCGTTCGAGCCGCATTTTTCCGAACAGGGCTTCCAATGTCGTCCTTAATGGGTCAACGTGCTTCGAACGAAGGTCAAAAAATGGCGAAAACGCATTTGAAACTACATAATTTCGCAGCAGTCCTGTTCCTGGCCGCGGCGAATTCCGCCTATGCCAGCCCGGCGGGATTGACCCTGGCCAAGGAACTGGCGCAAGCGGGTGACCACACGCAAGCGGCAGTGGAGTTCCGGCGGCTCGCCCTCGGGACGGAAAAAGCCGCCGATCGCGGCGCCTTTTACTGGATGGCGGGCTACGAATACTGGAAGGCCGGCCGGACGGAGCAGGCAGAGCGGATGGTGGGGCTGGCGGAGGATGCCGCGCCGGACCGCGAGTCCGAGGTGTATTGGCTGCGCGCCGAGAACAGCCTGAAGCGGAACCGGCCGGGCGAGGCCGGCTTCTATTTGGAAAGCCTGGCGGGCGGCGACCGGCCCGAAAAGGGCCGCAACCTGGCGGCGCGGAAACTGGCGGCCGTGCGGCTGCAAAACCGCGATTTCGAGGGGGCCCGAAAAGCGTTGTCCACGCTGCCCGAGGGCGGGGACCGGGGGCTGGCGGCCGTTGGCCTCTATGAAAAGGGGCGGGATAAAAGTCCCATGGTCGGCGGGCTGCTGGGCCTTGTTCCCGGAATGGGATACGCCTATTCCGGCGAATACGCGAATGCCACGCGCTCGTTGCTTCTCAACGCCCTGTGCGTCTGGGGCATTGTATCGTTCGCGGAGGACGAAGCCTGGGGCGGTGTGGCGGTGGTGGGCTTTGCGGAGATCACCTTTTACACCGGCAGCATTTACGGGGGCGTGGATGCCGCCGCGCGGCACAACCGGAACCGTTTCGAGAAAACGGCCGGGGCCATCGGCGCGCGTGGCGCGTGGGAGCCCGATCTCTCCATGTTGCCGGTATTGAAGCTGAATTTCGAGTTTTAGGACAGCCCGGGCGGCACCCGGGAAAAGGAGCTGAAAATGATGACGGGCGAAACGTTGATGGCGGATATGGCGGCCTGCCGCGTGAAGCAGGGCGAGTGCGCGTTCTGGTAAAGAGTTCGGGGGAGTATTACGACGATTTCTCCACCATCGCGATGGATGTGAACGGCGACGGCCGCCCGGATTTTGTTTCCGGCGATGTGGCCGGAAACGGGCGGATGGATATTGTGCTCAAAAAGGGCTGGCTGGAGTGTCCGGCGGAGCCCCCGGTTGTCCCTGAAAAGGAGCCTGAAAACCTGCGACAGCTTCGCGAAGCGCTGTCCGAGACCCGGGAATATGTCGCCTCCGCCGAGGAGATTCTCAACCGGGTCAGCCGCGAGAAGATCACAAACGAATTGGCGCTCTTGAAGAAAATCCGCGAGGCGGAGGCGCTTAGTCGCGAATTCGCCGGCAAAACGAAGGCGCGCGAAGACGAGGTCGCGGCCCTTCACGACGCCATCCGTGGGCTCGAAACGAAGGTGGGCGAACGGGGCGACGCCCTGGCGGCCAAGGACGAGGAATGCCGCGCCGTCCGCTCGGGGCGGGAGGCGGAAACCGCGCCCCTGCTCGCCAAAGCGGAACTTCACGAGCTGGCAGCCGCACTGAAGGGCAAGGAAGAGGCCCATCAGTCGGGCCTTCAGGGCGATCACGGCGAGGGAAAGCCAGGCGAAGTCCCTCTATGATTCCCTTGAGCTTAATCTCAAAAAAAAGATCGACGAGCATCAGAAGCTGCTGGCCAGCCTGAGGCGGCAGTTGCAGGCCGCCCAGGCTGGTGCGTTTTGAAGCTTCTACGGAACGTCGTACCCCGTGATCGGGCGGTACCAGATATTGCGGAACCGGACCAGGTCTCCATGGTCCTGCAGCTTGAGCGGTCCTCTCGGAGCATGCGCCTTGTAGGGATAAACGTCGCGGTGCCCGGTCGGTCCCAGGAGTTCCAGCCGATTGTGGACCACAACGCCGTTATGCAACAGCGTCAGGTAAGCCGGCTTGACCAGGTCGACGCCGTTGAAGCGCGGGGCCGTCCAGAGGATGTCATAGCTCTGCCATTCGCCGGGCTTGCGGCAGGCGTTGACGAGGGGCGGGTATTCGCCGTAGACCGCGGCGGTGAGGCCATCGGCATAAGTGGGGTTCTGGTAGCCGTCCATCACCTGGATTTCGTAGATGCCCATCATGAAGACGCCGCTATTGCCGCGGCCCTGGCTGTCGCCCTTGACAACGGCGGGGCAGGCGAATTCCACGTGGAGCTGGCAGTCGCCGAAACTTTCGCGGGTCCAGATGTCGCCGGTTTTCGGCGCCACTTCCATATGCCCGTTTTCAACTTTCCACTGGGCGTCGCCTTCGCGGCCGACCCAGCCCGATAGGCTGCCGCCGTCGAAAAGGGTGATGGCGTCGGACGGGGCGCGGCCGGCTTCGGTCCCGGGCGTGACGACGCGGGGCGCGGGGCGCTTGGGATCGTGGACCTGCCATTGTCCGCCGGGCAGAAGGGGGGTGTCATCGTAACCGAGTTGGGCCATAGGAGTGCTCCTTCTTGAGGGGTTGTGGAAATTGCGGATAGCAAGTTCGGAAGTATAGGACAAAGAGCGCCAAATAAAAACTGGTTTTTTGAGCCTCCCCCCTGGGCGATAGGTGGCGATAGGGGTCAAGTCCCGACAAACGACAAAAAGGCATGGCTAGACCCCTGCGAATCCAGCTTAAAGGCGGCTGGTACCATGTTACGGCGCGACGCTGGAAGGGCGATCGGTTGTAAAGATTGAAAGCCGCCTTCCAAGAACTTAAAGTCGAAAGCTTAATTGGGGACACTCCGCATGAAATGGTTTCTCGGCTTAGTTCTCGCGGCGGTCATGGCCTTCACCGCTCGCGGAATGCCCGGCCCGATCAGCATCACCAATCCCGTCGTCGGCATGGATTTCCCGGTTGGCACGACAAATATCCAGATCGGGCGGCGGATCGGGGACTTGATGGCCAACCCTATGCGATGCAGACGGGAATCCTCGAGAACGCATCCGAATTAGTCCGGCCCTTCACCCCCGCCCATTATGCCGTAACCGTTCGGGGCATATACGGGTTCAAGTTAGTATCTTATGCTTGGGGCGGCGGTTATGGCCCTTGGAGCAAACCCGTCACATTTACTGTTCTGCGCGCCATGGCTCCCGGAGGCGGCACGGTCACGAACAAAACTCCGTCCCTCTTACGCTGGACGCGCTCCGAGCCTGCCACCCGGTACTGGCTCAAGAGCGCCCAGTTCGATAAGGCCTGCGGCAAATACGTGAAAATGCGCACCGCCTGGGTTCGGCAACCGGACGATGGCGATCCGCGCTGGAAAGTTCCCTATCGCATCCCTGACGGCAAATTCCGCTGGTCCGTCACCGACTACAAGAACGACCGCGTCGGCTACACCCAGTCGGCTTATTTCCGAATCAAGGGCTCGGGCCACAATTCTTGGAACGACCCGAAACTGATCGTAGGCGCCTGGAGGGTCCTCACACCATGGCGGTGGGCTGAAATGACATTCCAGACGGACGGTTATATACGGAACGTGCAGGACAACGGGCTGGCGTTCACCCGTGCCACTTGGTCGGCCAATGGCACGACCTTGACCATGGTCGCGGATGTCATCGAACGCTGCCCCTACGAAGTCACCCTCAATACCTTCGAGGCGGGAAATGTTTTGCACATGGCGCACTATGGGCCGAACGGGCAGGACTGGGGCCCGATTGCGGGTCGCAAAATCGGGGCTGGACGGAACACGCCTCATTTACTACTATTATCGCCCTTATCTTACAAGGATCAGACGCAGAACAGGTGGCGCATGAGCAAGTTGATTTTGGGATTACCCAAGGGGAGCCTTCAGGAGGCGACCTTTTTGATGATGGAGAAGGCCGGGTTTAAGATCAAAACCGGTTCGCGCTCCTATTTGCCCACCATTGATGACCCCGAATTGGAAGGCCGTCTGATCCGCGCGCAGGAGATCAGTCGTTACGTGGAGCGCGGCATGCTGGATGCCGGCATGACGGGCTTTGACTGGATTGTGGAAAACGGCTCCGATGTCGTGGAAGTGGCGGACCTGATTTACGCCAAGCAGGGTTTGCGGCCCGTCCGCTGGGTCGTGGCCGTTCCCAACGATTCGGCCATCCGCACCGTCAAGGACCTGGAAGGCAAGCGCATTGCGACCGAGGCCGTGGGGCTGACCCGGCAGTATCTCGAGAGAAATGGCGTGCAGGCGGGAGTCGAATTTTCCTGGGGCGCCACCGAAGTGAAGGCGCCCGAACTGGTGGACGCGATTGTGGAGTTGACCGAAACGGGCTCCTCGCTGAAAGCCAACAATTTGCGCATCGTGGATGTGGTGCTCGAGTCGACGACCAAGCTGATTGCCAACAAGAAGGCCTGGGAGGATCCCTGGAAGCGGCGCAAGATCGAGCAGATCGCCCTGCTTCTGAAGGGCGCCCTGGCGGCCGAGACCCGTGTGCTGATCAAGATGAACGCCGCCGAAGCGCGCGTTTCTGAAATTGCCCGCATCCTGCCCTCGTTGCACGCTCCCACGATCAACCCCCTGGGCACCAAGGGCTGGGTGGCGATCGAGTCGGTGGTCGAGGAGAAGGTGGTGCGGGAGATCATTCCGGAACTGAAGCGCGCGGGCGCCGAGGGGATTATTGAAATTTCGCTCAACAAGGTTATTCCGTAAGGTTAAGAGGAGGTTCGACAGTGGGTTCCATTAAGAAAAAACGCCGCACGAAGATGTCCAAGCATAAATACCGCAAACGCCGTCGTGCGAGCCGTCATAAGAACAAGTAATCGGCTTTGCGTCCGCCTGGTCTTTGCCGGGCGGACGCTTTTGGCCGCGTGCGCGCTTTTGGTCGCCGTTTCCTGCGTTACCGCCCGGGCGCCCATTCGCGAAGATCAGTCCCCCGAGCTTCGACCGCCCCTCTCAGGCGCCGATGCTGTCCGGGCGGAAGCTCTTGCCCGTTACAGTCAACTGCTGCTTTTGCAGGAGACCCAACCGGATTCCGATCGTCTTCCCGCCATTTTGCAGAAGGCGGTGGAGGCGGATCCGGATCAGCCGGCATTCCGGCTTTGGCTGGGCAACGCCTATCTGACCCGGGGCAAGGCGGCCGAGGCCATCCCCGGGCTGGAGGAGTCGGTTCGCCGGTTCCCCGATTCGGCTCCGCTGCGCTTCATGCTCGGCCTGGCCTGTGAAAGCGCCGACCGCATTCCCGAGGCGCGCCGCCACTACCGCCGGGTGATCGAAAGCGATCCCACGCAGCCCGACGGGTATGTGCGATTGGCCAACCTGGCCCTGCGCGAGGAGCAGGTCGGCGCCGCCTTCGACCTGCTCGACGAGGCGCTGCTCAAGGTCAACGAGCCCCAGGGCATTCTTTCCCTTTACGATCTGCTGGGCGAGCAGTTCCTCACGCTCGGCAAGCCCTGGCTGGCTTCGATTTGTTTCAGCCGGGTGGCCGACCGGCAGCCCGACAATGTGGCCGCCCATGAGCGGCTGTTGAAGAGCCGGCTGGCCGCGGGCGACAAAGCCGGGGTCCGGCGGGAGCTGGAAATACTGGTGGCCCGGGAGCCGGGCAAGCCCGAACGGCTGCACATGCTGGGAGAGCTGGCCGAGTCGGAGGGGCAGACGGCCGAAGCGGAAAAGTGGTACGCAAAGGCCTTGAACAGTCCGGCCGCCCGGTCGGAAAGCGCCGTTCGTCTCGCGCTGCTCCAGCTTCGCCACAATCCATCCGCCGCTCTGGAAACCCTCGCCGCCTGCGCCAAGCGGTTTCCGGACGATTCCCGGGTGCTGGTGACGACCGGGGCGCTGCTGTTCAACGGCGGCCGGGCGGCCGAGGCCATTGCCGCTTTTGAGCAGGCCGAGACCCGCCTGGAGGCCGCGGGCGATAAGCCCTCCGGTTTTGTGAGCCCGTTTTTCTATTTTTGGTACGGGGCCGCCTGCGATCAGGCGGGGCTGCCCGACCGGGCGGCGGCGCTATTTGAAAAATCCATGCGGCGGTTCCCCGAAATTTCCGAGCCTTACAACTACCTGGCCTACATGTGGGCCCAGAAAAACATCCGGCTCGACGAGGCCCTGGTTTTGGTTCGCAAGGCCCTGGCGTTGAGTCCCGACACGCCCGCCTACCTGGACACCCTGGGGTACATTCTGTATCGGCAAGGCGACCTGGAAGGCGCGCGGGTGGAGCTGATGCGCGCGGCCGACAAGCTGGTGGATGAGGAGGTCGCCCTGCACCTGGGCGATGTCCTGCAGGCCTTGGGCCGGCTGGACGAGGCCAAAGAGTGGTGGCGCAAGAGCGCGGCCCTGGCGCCCAAAGGGGAAGCGGCGGGGAAGCTCCGCCGGTTATCCGCACCTCCGGAGGCTTCGCCGTGAAAGCCCTGCACCAATTCACCGCGGGCTTTGCCCAGGGCGACGCCATCAGCAACGAGGCTCTGACGCTCCGGGCCCTTTTCCGTTCGTGGGGATTGGCATCGGAAATTTTTTCGGAATCCCGGCGCATTTTGCCCGAGATGCGGCGCGAGATCCGGGATGTTTCTCTTGCCGCCGCCGGGCTCGGCCCCGACGATGCGGTTCTGCTCCATTTGTCGATCGGCTCGCCGGTCAACGGCTTTTTCCGCAGCCTGGCGTGCCGCAAGGCGATCTTGTACCACAATGTCACGCCGCCCCGTTTTTTCGAGCGTCTGCACCCCTCGACGGCCTGGTCGCTAGCGGAGGGGTTGGCGCAGGTGAAAGCCCTGGCGGGGTCGGCGGAGGTGAACCTGGCGGACAGCCGTTTCAACGCTTCCGAACTGGAGGCGGTTGGGTACCGGGACGTCCGGGTGCTGCCGCTGGTATTCGATCCGGCCCGACTGAACACTCCGCCGGACCGCCGGGGTCTGCGTGAGTGGCGCGACGGGCGGACGAATGTGCTGTTTGTGGGCAGGATCGCGCCGAACAAGAAAATTGAGGATTTGTTGCTCGCGTTTGCGCATTTTCAAAAGACGGTGGAGCCGGAGTCGCGGTTGCTGCTGGCCGGTTCCTGGGCGGGCTGCGAGCGGTACCGCCAGATCCTGGCCGCGCAGGTGCGGCGGCTGGGGCTCCGGCGTGTGGAGTTTCCGGGCTCGGTTTCGCAGCCCACGCTGCAGGCCTGCTACGCCGCGGCGGATTTGTTCCTGTGCATGAGCGAGCACGAGGGGTTCTGCATTCCTGTGCTGGAGGCGATGGTCCTGGGGGTTCCCGTGCTGGCCTATGCGGCGGCGGCGGTGCCTGAAACGATGGATGGCGCGGGGGTGCTGCTGGCCCGGAAGGATTTCCCCGAAACGGCCGAGCTGATGGGCCGGCTGTGCCGGGACCGGGCTCTGCGCGAGGGTGTGCTGGCCGGCCAGCGCGAGCGGGTGAAGCGGTATTTCGGCCGTGACCTGGCCGGCGAGTTGCGCGCCCTGTTGGCGCCGCTGGGGGTTGCCCCGGCATGACGGCGATCCACCAGCTCTGCGCCGGCTTTTCCCGGGGCGATGCGATCAGCCACGAAGCCCTGACATTGCGGAGTCTGTTCCGCTCCTGGGGCTGCGAGTCCGAGATTTACTCCGAACCCCGCTGGACCCTGCCCGCCCTGCGCCACGAGGTGCGCGACGCGGCCGGCCTGCATGAAAGCGTGCGGCCGACGGATGTGCTCCTGCTGCATCTTTCGATCGGCTCGCCGGTGAACGATCTTTTCCGCGGCCTGGCCTGCCGCAAGGCGATCCTCTACCACAACATCACGCCGGCCCGTTATTTCGACTGGGTGCGGCCGGAGACGGCGCGCCAGCTTCGGAAGGGCCTCGAGCAGCTGCGGGCGTTGGCCGGCGCGGCCGAGGTGAACCTGGCGGACAGCGCCTTCAACGCCCGGGAGCTGGAAGCGGCGGGGTACGGGGGGGTGCGGGTTTTTCCGCTGCTGCTCGACCGGGCCCGGATGGCCGGGCCGGCGGATCCCGCGGAAGTGCGCGGATTTCGGGACGGCAAAACGAACGTCCTGTTTGTGGGCCGCTGCGCGCCCAACAAGCGGATCGAGGATGTGCTGGCCGTGTTTGCCCACTTCCAGCGGGCGGAGGCGCCCGATTCCCGGCTGATTCTGGTGGGGAGCTGGGCGGGAACGGAAAAGTATTACTGCCTGCTCCAGCCCCTGGTGCGGAACCTGGGACTGCGGAACGTGGTGTTCCGGGGCTCGGTGCCGCAGCCCGTGCTTCAGGCCGCGTATGAAGCGGCCGACCTGTTCCTGTGCATGAGCGAGCACGAGGGGTTCTGCATTCCGCTGCTTGAAGCCATGGACCGGGGGGTGCCGGTGGTGGCGCTGGCGGCGGCGGCCGTTCCCGAAACGTTGGACGGCGCGGGCGTGCTGGCGGGAAAAAAAGATTTTCCCGAAATCGCGGCGTTGCTGGGCCGGCTCCACCGCGACCGCCCGTTGCGCGAGCGCGTCGTGGCGGGCCAGCGCGAGCGGGTGGGGCGTTATTTCGCGCGGGACCTGGAAGGGGAGTTGCGGGAGAGGCTGGCGCCGTTGCTGGCGACGAAAGGAGCGGCATGAGGCGGGTGGTGCAGAGCGGGAGTCCGGCGGAAACAAGGGCTCTGGCCGCGGCGCTGTTGCGCGAGCTGCCGGGGCGGCGGGTCTTTGCCTTGCGGGGCGACCTGGGCAGCGGCAAGACCTGTTTCGTGCAGGGGCTGGCCGCGGCGCTCGGCATCGGCCAGACCGTCACCAGTCCCACGTACACGCTGGTCAACGAATATGAGGCCGGGAGCATTCGCCTCGTGCATATGGATCTGTACCGGATCGGCCGCGCCGAGGATGCGCTGGAATTCGGGCTCGACGAATATCTGGACAACGAGGGGGCGCTGGTTGTCGTCGAGTGGTCCGAGCGGTGCGGCGACCTGCTTCCGCCCGATGCGGTGCGCCTGACGTTCGAGGCGGGGGAAGAGCCCGAGACCCGCCGCATCGCGATTGAGTGGGAATAAAAAAGGGCCGCTGCGTGCAGCGGCCCTTTCTCGAATCCAGCGAAGCGATTATTTCGCGCCGAGGATCGCGTCCTTCGCGGCTTTCGCCACGCGGAACTTCACAACCTTCTTGGCGGGAATGTTGATCACTTCGCCCGTCGCGGGATTGCGGCCCTTGCGAGCGTTGCGCTTCACGAGGACGAGCTTGCCCAGTCCGGGAATCGTGAAACCGTCTTTGGCGCCCTTATAGGCCATCGTTACGAGTGCTTCCATCGTGCAAGCGGCCTGCTTCTTGGTGATTTCCGCAGCCTCGGCCATATCCGCCACGATTTGACTCTTGGTCTTCGCCTTCGCCATACGATGACTCCTTTGGTTTTTTGGGGCCTACAACGGCCCTTTTGTTCGAATATAGGCGCGAAAAATGGGCAATGCAACAAATAAATCGATATTTCCCTTATTTTTTGAATAAAAAAACCAAAAAAGGGCCGCTAACAGGTCATCGCGGCCAGGCGGGCGCCCTCGGAAGGCTGCAGCGCGATCACATCGCAAGGGGCGTCGAATTCGGAAACAAAGGCCTTGGCGAGGGCCTGCCCGGCCGCTTCGGCGTGCTCTTTGCGGACGAGCACCACGGCGCTACCCCCGAAGCCGCCGCCCGACAGGCGGGCTCCGAGCACGCCCTCGGTGTGGGCCGCGCGCTCGACCACGAAGTCCAATTCCCGGCAGGAATTCTGGAAATTGAGGCGCGAGCTGGTGTGGGATTCGAAGAGAAGTTTCCCAAATCGGTCCAGATGCCCCTCGCGCAGCAGGGCGGCGCCCCGGACCACGCGCTCGTTTTCGCCGATGATATGGGCCGAGCGCTTGGCCGGGCCGGCCGGCATGGTTGAGGCCAGTTGTTCCCATTCCTTCATGGACACGTCGCGCAGATGGCGCACGGGATGGTCCAGCCGCCCGCGGAACCAGGCGGCCGCCTCCTCGCAGCTGGCGCGCCGTTCGTTGTACTCGGAGTCGACCAGCGCGTGCTTGATGTGGGTGTTGCAGGCGAGCAGGCAGACGTCGTGTGCCAGGGGCGCGGTTCCGACCGCGAGGGTCCGGAAATCGGTCATCACCAGCGCGTCTTTTTTTCCGAACAGGCTGGATATCTGGTCCAGGAGCCCGCACTTGACGCCCACGAAATCGTGCTCGGAGGCTTGGCCAATTTTGGCGAGCTCGAGAGGCGTGAGGCCGAGGCGGAAGAGCTCCTTCAGCGCGATGCCCGTGCTGATCTCCAGGGCGGCGGAGCTGGACAGGCCGGCGCCCATGGGAATGGTGCTGGCGATGACGGCGTTGAAGCCCCCGCGCCGCGCGGGCGGCACCCCGAGCTTGGCCCAGACGCCGCGGATGTAGTTCGACCAGGCGGGGTCGGGCACGGGCTGGGGGTCGTCCGCCGCGAAGCGGGTTTCCAACTCCGTATGGATGGCGTCCGCCACGATGCAGACGTTGTCGCTGCGTCGGCCGGTGACGAAATAGGTGCCGCGGTCGATGGCGGCCGAGAGCACGTAGCCTTCGTTGTAGTCGGTGTGGTTGCCCAGCACCTCCACGCGCCCGGGCGCGAAGGCGGCCAGGGCGGCCGGCTTGCCGAATCGGGTTTCATAATAGGCCAGGGCGTTTTGAAGAACGGTTTCGCTCATGATCAGCTCCGCTTGGACAGCACGGTGGATTCGTGCCGGCGCACGGATTTGAGCCAGTCGGCGCCCACCGGAACGCCCTGTTTCAGGCAATGGTAGTCCCACACCGCGGCGAGCGGCAGCGTCTTGAATTCTTCCTGCAGGGCCAGGCGGGCGGTGAAGTCGCCCTCTTTTTCGGCCCGCTTCAGCTGGTCCATGGGTTCGAGCAGGGCGCCGAGCATCATCTTGAGCGTGTTGCGCGAGCCGATGACCCAGGCCGCCACGCGGTTGATGCTGGCGTCGAAGTAGTCCAGCGCCAGGTGGACGCGGTGCGTGAAGTCGCCGGCGACAATCTCGTGGCCGATCGCCCGGAGCTCGTCGGTTAGGGTGACGACGTGGTCGCTGTCCCAGCGGACGCCGCGGCTGACGTGGACCAGGATGGCGTCGAGCCAGACGAGAAGGGCGGATATCTTGTCGGCCACGCTTTCGGTGGGGTGGAAGTGGCCGCAGTCGAGGCAGAGGAGCAGTTCGCGCTCCAGGGCGTAGCCCATGTAGAACTCGTGCGAGCCGACGACGAAGCTTTCGGAGCCGATGCCGAAGAGCTTGCTTTCCACGGCGTCGAGGACCTGATTGCGGCTGTAGCGAGTCGCGTGGATGGCGTCGAGCGAGTCGCGCAGCCGGTCGCGCGGGCCGCGGCGGTCGACGGGCGTGTCCTTGTAGCCGTCGGGGATCCAGAGATTGACAAGGCAGGGGGAGCCGAGTTTGGACCCCATGGCGGCGCCGATCTTACGGCAGGCGATGCCGTGGGCGATCCAGAAGGCGCGTACGGCCTTGTCGGGGTGGGAAAGGGTCAGGCCGTCCTTCGCCAGCGGGTGGGAGAAGTAGGAGGGGTTGAAATCGAGGCCGAGCTTGCGGCTCTTGGCCCAGCCGATCCAGTTGGCGAAGTGTTCGACGCCCAGTTCGTCGCGGCCGACCTTTTGACCGTTTGTTTCGGCATAGATGGCGTGCAGGTTGACGCGGTGGAGGCCCGGAATCTGGGCCATGGCGACCTCGAGATCGGTCCGCAGTTCGTCGGCGGTGCGGGCCTTGCCGGGGTAGTTGCCGGTGGCGGCCAGGCCGCCGTCGAGGCCGCCGGATTTCTCAAAGCCGCCCACATCGTCGCCCTGCCAGCAGTGGAGGGAGAGGCGGATGGTGCGGAGCTTTTTGAGGGCTCTTTCGGTATCCACGCCCTGGGCGGCGTAAACTTCGCGGGCCTGCGTGTAGGCTTTTTCGATTTGTGGCGGCGTCATGAACTCTCCCTGGAGATTGATTTGTTATACCTTAGCGGAACAAGGAGGCTCCCGTCAATGCCGTCTCTTCGGGCGCATTGCAGAACTGTAGGTGGTTTTTAGCGGGTGCATGAGTTGAACGTGGCGGTTGTCCGGCGGTGGTATATGTGGGTGTTGCGTTTCGGCGTCCATGCGTGGCGTCCTTGAACCGATTGGCAGCCAGATTTCATATCCATTACGGGTGGCCACAAATCCGTTCAGTTATCACCGGTCGACCCGATTGGGTTGTCGCGCGCCGGTCCAGACGAAACAGCGTTGCCGTGTAAACCCAATGCCAGTGGCCGGGATAAGGAACCTCGCCCGGCAGTACCAGGTCTGCGGCCGCCCGGGGTGCCTATGCGCCGATCCCGGTAAGGATGGGCTATCGTTTAAAATCACCTACAGTTCTGTAATGCGCCCAACGGTGCCTATTTCGGGCAGTTGAAAGTCACGGACAAGGCCGGCGCAGTCTCGCCGGCCGGCGGGGCGGGGGCGGGCTCCACCCGTTTGAATTTTCCGGCCAGCACGCAGCCCGGGCCCAGCGGTTTGCACGGTTGGTGCAGCCGTTCGCAGTAATCGTCCTTGCTTCGTTGATGCGGGCATGTCCAACTCATGCCACGCAGTATGAGGGATTTCGCGGATTGAATCAACCCCGCCTGTATTCTCCGCGAATCCGTAGCGCGAACTCTCTTCTCGGAAAACCACTCATCAAACTCTCTTCTCCCGCCTCCCGGGTTAGAAAACCGTTCCGAAAATGGCTATTCTCTATTTTTAGGTCTGACACTGCGGGTCGGGAAAGTCTATTCGAATAGACGCATATAATAAGACATTATTACAGAACGCCCGGTAAGACCTTCTATTTCTCTTTGTTTTTCTGGCTGATCATGGATCCCGGCGTGGGCCCTCTTCGGATGATAGGGTAGGATCTGGTGACACTTTGGTGGTAGGGCTGGACAGTGAGCGACGCTAAGAGTTAACGACGGTTGAATTTAGGATAAGGAGCACTTGCCATTAAAAGTATCAAGTGATACTATTGTTAAGAAATGAAAGGAAAAGCATGGCGGCGCCTATACCCGGAGAATGGAAGAGAGCTGTTCTGGCCATTCTCAAGGAGGGCCATTCCAAACGGATTGAAGTGCGATTGCAGGCCGTTAAGGATTTTCAGGCACTGTTTCCTGGCGCATTCACCTATGAAATCTATGATGCGTTCAGCGAAGGTCTCAATCGGCCGGACTTGGAAGGCAATCGCGTTTATGGAATGGTCCCAAAGGGAGAGACATACGAGTTTATATTCAATCATCGGAAGAAAGACCTGTACGGGAAGGTTTGCCTGACGACGGATGGGCGGGTGGTTGTTGTTTTTTCCGCCCATGAACCACGGAAGGGAAGCAAGTTATGAAAGACAAACGAATGAACGGGACAACAAATTTTGAGGTGGCTATTCCAACGGTGGATGGCAAAGGGATCGCGGAGAGGGTTTTGATTGAGGTTCCCTGCAAAATCGATCCCGCTACGGGAGAAGAATTTTTAACAGGGGAGGCTCTGGAGGCGATAGACCGCGTAAAAGCCAGGCACATGGGGCTTTTGCAGCCGGAGGAGATTCGGCTATTAAGAGAATGCCTTGGATTGACCCAGAAGGGCATGTCCGAGTTGCTTCAGATTGGGGCAAAAAGCTACACCCGATGGGAGAGCGGGCGTGAACGCCCGCTTCGATCGCTTAATATACTGTTGCGTGCTTTATCGGATGGGAAGTTGGATGTCAATTATTTGCATTCCATACAATCTGCCCGGTTTAACTGGAAGCCTATGATGCTTCGAAGAACTGAATCCAAGAACGCTATCCCATACATCGTTGAGTTTCGCGATTCCAAGGAGACCTGCAATGAATGCAAGCGCACTGCAGCTTAAGCAATATATTGTGACGGAACTTAGCCTCTCGGCTAATCGAAAATTCGACCTCGAAAAGGACGTGCATTTTTCTGTCCCGGACGTGGTGGGTGAGCCTATATGCACCCCTGATGAAAAGAACGGGCGGGAATGGCAGATTGTGCTGAAGCTCAAGCATTCCCAGAGCGTTGAGAGCAATTCCCCGTATTTCTTCATGATTGAGATTGTGGGGCTTTTCTCCGTCGACAAATCTGTCTTGGAAGAGAAGATTCCGGAGTTTGTCAGGGTAAACGGGGCAAGTGTGCTCTATAGTTCGGCTCGTGAAATACTGCGTTCAACGATGACAATGGGGCCTTACTTACCTATCCTTTTGCCGACAATCAGTTTCTGTGATTCCAAATCAAGCACAATTGAGAAAAAGCTGCTCAAGCCACGGAAAAAAGCCCGCTACGGATAGCGCGGATTTCGCGGATTGAACCAACCCCGTCTGTATTTTCCGCGTAATCCGCGTAATCCGTAGCTCGAAGTCTCTTCTCGGAAAACCGCTGCCCAAACTATCCCTCCCGCCACTCGGATTAGCGGTCTGACACCTGCCGCTACGGGCGGAGTTCCCACGACGCCGCATGAGACTGTCCTGTGGTTGGTTTTCGCCTTATGGGAAAGTCTATTCGAATAGACACATATAATAAGACATTATTGCGGAACGATAGTAAGGCCCTCTATTTCGCTTTGTTTTCGGGCTGATCATGGAGCCCGGCGTGGGCCAGGGGAGCGGCGTTTGCGAAGATGTCGATGGCGGCATCGAGGTGGGAGAGAACCTCGGCGGGGACGTGCTGGAGGAAGGCGATGCTCTGGCGGTCTTCGCGCAGCCGGGCCAGGATCTGGGCCCAGTCATCCGACACGGCGTCGGCTGACTTTTGGGCGGCGGCCAAATCCTTTTGGCGAAGTTTGCCCTCATGGGCTTTTTTGCGCAAACCCTCCAGGGTGGCGCGCTGAGCCTGTTCCAAGCCGGGATCTTCCAGCTTTTTGTCGATGCGGATCATGTCCGCGATGTCGCTCAGGTCGGGGATGAACGTTCCGGGCGCCGGTTGTATCCATTCCGGGTGATGGGCGAGGACCCAGTTGTAAACCTGCATGTAGCGGTAAAGGGATGCGCGGCCGAGGCGCAGGCGGTCGAGGGCATAGCTTTCGAGATCCGCATGGCCCATCGCGGCGTAGAGTTTCTTTACGCGCACCTGGTCCAACAGCATGCCGACCTGGAGAAAGGCCACCCGCACGGTCTGCAGCGAGCGCTTCAGGTATTCGGTAAGCTGCAGGCCCTCCTCCAGGCTGTTGGCGGGCGCCTTGGGCAGACCGAAGTCTTCGGGTGCGGGCGAGTCGGTCGGGTGTTTCACGGAGCCTCCTGCAGGTTAACGGTGCGTCATGGGGTTCCACCCAAAACGTTGTTTTGTCCCTGTAATCTACCGGTGTGCGGGCGGATCGTCAACTCCTCCCTCTTCGGAGGATATGTAAAGTGCCCGACCCTGCCTCCCAGGTTTTGCCGCCTGAATCTTCTTGATATGTACCCTTTATTTTGGCATCACCTCCTTGTCGGGGAGAAGGGAATAATATGACCGAACGGTTTATACCGGCGCATGGCGGATACAAGAACCTTCTGGCTTTCCAAAAAGCGGAGGTGGTCTATGATGCCACCGTGAAGTTCTGCGCCCAGTTTCTCGATAAGCGCGACCGTACGGTTGATCAAATGGTTCAGGCGGCGCGCTCGGGCAAGCAGAACATTGTCGAGGGCAGCATGGCGTCCGGCACTTCCAAGGAGAGCGAAATTAAGCTGACCAACGTGGCGCGCGCGAGCCTGGAGGAGCTCCTGACCGATTATCGGGACTTTTTGAGGGTACGCGGGTTGCGGCTCTGGGAAAAAGACGGCAAGGAAGCCCTTTATGTGCGCAAGCTGAGCCGGGGCGAGATTCCGCCGCCGGGCCAGGCCGAGTCCCACAAGACCCATGAGTCCCATGGGACCCATGAAAAACAGCCGCCTGGCGTGACCTTCGAGACCTTTCGCCCCTTTTTTGATACCCGGCCGCCCGACGTTCTGGCTAACATTGTCATTTGCCTCATCCACCAGACGAATTATCTGCTGGACCGGCAGATTCTGAGGCTGGAAAAGGATTTTGTCGAACAAGGCGGTTTGCGCGAACGCATGACACGCGCGCGGTTGGCCGAGAGGGCGAAGCAGGGTGGCATGCAATGACCCACGCGATGTTTTATTCTCCGCGTAATCCGCGTAATCCGTAGCTCGAACTCTCTTCTCGGAAATCCCCTCCCAAAAACTCTTTCCTCCCGCCACCCGGGTTAGCAAACCGTTCCGAATGCCTATTTTCTATTATTGGGACTGACACTGTGCGCCCTTCCGCGGATGGAATGTTTTTTGATGCTTGTCCGTTTTCAAAATAAGTCTATCATTCACTTCATTATTTATGGTGGCATTACAATAAGGGGCGGAAATATGTCAAGCATCCCGAAAAAGGTGACAGAGCGTTTCATCAGGGCCATTCCGAAATTCCAGCGGGTTATCCAGATTGCAAAAGATCGTGATGTCAATGAGTCCGATACGGTTTCCGTCTTAAATGACATTCTCGGCGAGGTCTTCGGGTTCGAGAAATATCTTGAGGTGACAAGCGAGATGGCCATCCGTGGCACATTCTGTGACTTGGCCCTGAAGGTTGACGGCAAGGTACAGTTTCTGATCGAAGCCAAGGCAGTCGGCATTTCGCTCAAAGAAGCTCACATGAAGCAGGCTTGTGATTATGGGGCCAATAACGGCGTGCAATGGATTGTTCTGACGAATAGCATCGAGTGGAGGGTGTATCGGATCAGATTTGAGCAGCCTATCAATTATGACTTGGTGTGCTCCTTCGATTTTATGGCGCTGAACCCGAAGGATGAGAAGGATCTGGACATTCTCTTCCTTCTGGCCAAGGAAGGGCTTGCCAAAAGTGCTAGAGAGGACTTCTACGAGAAGGTCCAAAGCGTCAACCGCTATGTCATCGGACAATTGGTCCTTTCCGAGCCTGTGCTCGACTCTATCCGCCGCGAACTGAAGAAGCTATCGGATGGAATGAAGATCGAGAATGACGAGATCGGGGTAATTCTTCAGGCTGAAGTCATCAAGCGTGAAGTTGTCGAGGGCGATCAAGCCGATGCGGCGCGGGCTAGAGTCAACAAGTTCTATCGCAAGAACGCTACTCCTCGGAAGCCCAAAGCAGAGGCTGTAGTGGTTGACCCTGCCCCGGCCAATGAGTCGATGAGCGAAAAGCTGTTGCGTGAAGTTCAGCACTCTGCCATCCCTGACAGACAGGGTGATGGCGGGGGCAATGCGGCCCCATCTCAGCCAAGCGTTTGAAGATTACAGGACTCAACGGAATTGCCGCTGCATGACCGGTTCTTCCGCCCTATTTATTATTCTTAGGTCTGATGCTAAAGGGCATGGCACGTGGATACACCTGAACAAACGATTCCGTCTTCTCGCCGCCGCCGGCGATGAGTTGACAGAACCGCTCATGCCTGCTGTTTTTCAGAACCTCCATGACGCTCATGCCTTTCGTAAAGTATTGTCAGGAAACAGATCGTTAGGTCAATGCGAATCCGACCCAGCAAGCCAGCACTGCCACGGGCATAAGCGAAGAATATTGCGCGCCACCCTCAGCCAAATGGCCGTAAAACCTATGCTTGCTTATGTACCCGAAGATGATATTTTGCACGCATGCGATTGTTTCCGAGACATCAATCAGCTTGGCTGTACTGTGGTGATACAGAGGGAGTTGGACCGAGGGCATTGGGTCCGATAATAAAGATTAAGGATAAATGATGAAACTGCAACGGGAAAACATAAAAAGTGATGGGGTAGAACCAAGATCACCCCCCCGCATAAACATTGCGGACACGGGTGAATCACGGCATGGTTGGCGCACGTTTGTTTTTCCCATCGTGACTGCCTTGGTCGCCGCGCTTGCCGTCGCATCGTTTCTGATGCTGGGCGCCACGCTGCGCGAATTTCTTGTTTTCGATGCAGATCGGACTCAGTCGGGGCGCGAGTTGGAGCGGTTGCGCCAACTCTCCGGGGAACAAGAAAAGGTGAATGCCGCATACGGTGAAACGCTGGCGAACCGCGAGTCTTTACTTACATCCAGTCAACAGGCGGTTGAGGAGTATATTACACTGACCGGCCGGGTCCTTATAGCTCATAATGAAATATTGGCCGCGCAAGAAGAATTGAAAGGGACACGGGAAACACTATCTTCAGAACAGGGAGCATTGTCGTCGGCGAAGAAAGAAAACGCCGTGCTGAACGAACACAGGCAGTTGCTTGATCGTGAAATTGCTGTCAAATCCAAGGAGCTTTCAGGTGCGGAAGCTGCCATCGGAAAACTCAAGGAGGAAATCATTGCGTTGGGACAGGACAAGGCAGCATCGATGGGGGCGGCGGATGCGGCTCAGAAGCAGTGTGCGGTGGAGGTGGAACGATTAACCAATCTGACCATCCAAACGGAATTCGTCCGCAAGACGCAACAAGAAGTCGAACGGGATGTTGAGAGCGCGAAAGCCTCGCTAGCCGCGCTTATGGTCAAGATTCAGACCGCGGAGTCCCAGCTCACGGAGCGGATCGCCAATGCTGAGGGCGTGGATCGAACTGTCGCGAAAGCGAAAGATGACCTGATCGCGCTTGCGAAGGCCAAAGCGGAAGCGCAGGGGGCGGAGGAGGCCATAAAGATCGCTTTGGCAGACGCCTCCATCTTACACACCAATTTGATGGTTAAAGTTAAGTCGCATCGTGAAACTCTCGAGCAACTTGAAGCCGAGGCCGACAAAGCGCGTACTGTCCGAGACACGCTCGCTGCGCAAGCCGCCATTGCGCAGGAAATCGTGAAGTCCAAAACTACCGAAAAGATCGGATTAGAGGCTGACATCATCGTACTAACGGGAAAGAAAGAGCAGGCGGCTCGTGAAGTTGCGAAGGTCATCAGGGAGGAAGCGCAATGATCTCACCGATGGTACTTTTCATTGCCGGCTGCACATTGGCCACCGTAGTTGTCGTCATTGCCGCGCTCTCCATACGCTACTACATTAAGGCGAAGGAACTCGTGCCGTATCTGTTCGCTTTGGATGAACTGCAACGCCGAATCGCCGAAGCCCAGACCACGCTCGAGGAAACCAAACGCGATATCAAGAACCAACAGGACGAGCTGGCGCAAGCGGAACGTCGCATCGCCGACGGCAAAGCCGCAAAGGAATGGCTGGAAATGGAAGCCCCGAAAATCGAGGCGTTGCGTGGGGCTATCGAGACCGAGCAGCAGAAGTTGAAAGACGCGAGTGAAGCTTATCAGAAACGGCAGGCTGAACTGAATGACCTCACGCAACAGGTTGCGGACAAAAACACCGAGGCCAAGAAAGCAACAGAAAATAAAGATGCCTTGGAAATTGAAGTGGCGCGGCTTGGCGAAACCCGAAAGACCTTGAATATCCAGATCACAGCTGCGCAGGACCAAGTTAAAAATCTGAATGCAGATATTGATTTATTGCGTACTGCAAAAAACACATTGGACTCGCAGGTAAAGCAATTAAAGGAAGAAGCGGAACGATTGGGGAGACAGCTAAAAGAAGACCGTTTGGCAAGGGAGGCGGCGCAACAAGCGGTGGCGCAGGCCAGAAGTGATTTGGCGAATGTTCAAGGGGCAACCAATGAGGCAAGTCGTGTGCTGGCGGAACTAGCAGAAGTCAAGAAGTCGAACGCCGAATGTTGGAATGATCTAGACGCGCCATATATCGGTAACGCGAAAGCGCCGCAAGCATCAAATATGGACGAAACGCTTTGGCTGGAAGAGTTTTTCAGCAATCTGAACAAACATCACATCCTCTTCAACGAACGGTCAGTTAAGGCATTTCACACCGGTCTGAAATGCGCCGACGTGTCCTCGCTGGTGGTTCTGGCGGGCATCTCTGGTACGGGAAAGAGCCTCTTGCCGGAACTCTACGCCGCCTCGCTAGGAATGAACTTCCTGTCTGTTGCCGTGCAACCTCGCTGGGACAGCCCACAAGATTTGTTTGGCTTTTACAATTACATGGAGGGGCGGTACAAGGCTACAGAACTGGCCCGGCTGCTCTGGCAGTTCGACAAACACAACAACCCCAAATCAAAACAAGAGTTCCATCAGCAGATTCCGATGAGCCTCGTGCTGCTGGATGAAATGAACCTAGCTCGTGTTGAGTACTATTTTTCTGACCTGCTGAGCAAACTGGAAACCCGCAATGGCATTGATCCGGCGCAGTTGGAACAACGGCTCAAGGCGGAGATCGAAATCGAATGCAACGCCTCGGCATCGCGTGAAAAGCGCCGCCGCCTATTCGTGGGCGGCAATACGCTGTTCGTCGGCACTATGAATGAGGACGAGAGCACGCAGACGTTATCAGACAAAGTCATCGACCGTTCAAATGTCCTGCGTTTCGGGCGCCCAAAGACGCTGGGCGCTAAACCGGACAAGACAAAATTCCTTGCCGCTTGCGACGGTCAGCAGATTACTGAAGCCAACTGGGCAAACTGGCATTGCAAAAACTCTCAGCGCGTGGGGCAGGTGGAAGAACTGCTCGAGAAAATCAATGAAGCATTGGATAAAGTAGGGCGCCCCTTCGCGCACCGAGTATGCCAAGCGATAAAAAGCTACATTCAATATTATCCCGGCAACACGGATGCCGACTTTAACGCGGCGGTCGCCGACCAGCTTGAAATGAAAATTCTTCCGAAACTGAACGGACTGGAGATGGATGTCGAAGGGTTCGATAGCGTAAAGAAGACGCTGGAAGGCATCATCAACAAGCTGAACGACGAGCATCTTGAGCAGGCATTCGCGACGTCCTGTAGACAACACAATTCTTTCTTTAAATGGCGCGGCGTGATGCGGTGAGCTCCGATATCCATACCATCATGGAATTACGGACTTATTTGCGCAAAGCGAAGCGGGCGCCGATTCCCGTTTTTGATCATTTTCTTGAAGATGTGGAGGACTTCGTCAAGTGTCGCGTTGAGGCAGAGAAATGTCATAAGAAAATGCGGCACAGGGCAAAGAACAAGCGAGCGGCCTTGCCATTGGACTGGCCAGATATAAAGCGAATCCTCAACAAGGACGTGGAAACGCCCGAGGAATCGCTGATGACGCAGGTAACGCGTGAATGTCTGTCCGAGGTGGACCAGGTTGTGCGCGATCTACGCAAGGTGCTAGTAAGACGGCGGGAGAACGTCCAACTCGGTCGGGTGCAGCAGGTAGACTCGCATTGCCTGCGTCGTCTGTCGCGCCAGCCGGGACGCAACGCGGCGGAAAAGGCTGGCGGGAGGCAGCGTATCTTAGCAGTTGTACGACAAGAGAGTTTCGATACGTTGGAGAATCGAGTTCTTAAAGATTTTATGGCGCGTGTCGATATTCTCAGTCGCGAATATCTAAAGCGTAATGAATATAAATTCAAAAATGTGGAGATCGTAAAAAAAGTCCGACGACTATTCTCGCTGTGTGCCGAGACGTTGCGTGATCCCGCTTTGGAAGCCGTTCAAGACCTTGCTGAGCTGCCGCACCCAAATTATGTCCTGCGGCAAGAACGGCGATATTCAAAAATCTGGAAGTCGTACTGCCGCGTCATTCGCCACGCGCATATCGCCGAACTTCTATGGCAGAGGCGCGATGAGTTGACGGATACACTAGTGAAGCTAATAGATGAGGTTCCGCGCCAGAGCGACCCCCGCGCCCGATTCCATTGCCCGCTTTGGTTCCCCCCGATCGACGGGAAGCATGTGCTAATCGAAGAGCCGTTTTATGAGAATGAATATGCCGAAAGTTCCGTCCATCCCGACGTCCTTTCCAAGACCGACGGCGACTTCATCATTGACCTAAATCGTCCGCCTCGCGATTTGATGATTTATGGACGACATCCAAACGCCAAGCCATACTTGCAGGATTACGGCAAGCCATCCGTTGAAGACCGCCATGGGAGCAATCACTATTTTCTCAACGAAATTCTCAAATCATGCGTTAATCAAGAGGCCTTGCCGCAGAGTTCGATTATCGGCAAGCTGCGCGACTATTTTGAACAGCTCTACGCCTTGGTCGGTGGTAACCGTTGGTTCATCCTCATACCCGATGATTGGAATGCGCTGTGGCAGGAAGCAATCATCGAGGCAGTCCCGCGCTCCCGCAACAATGTCACCCTTCTTTGGCGTAGTGTTGTAGCCGCCATCGGTGCGATGCCGAAAATAATTGGCGCTGTAGCCGGGGATGAGGTCGCCGTGCTTGATGTCAGAAAAGATGGCAGTGCGCTTGCCAGTAAATTGACCCTTGCTGCCACTGAGGACGGTCGTCTTGTTCCACAGCGTAAGTCGTTCAACCGCGGTAAAACCCTCGACAAATATCGCGTTTTCCAGTTGAATGAGCGCCATAGCGATAACCTCGAAAAGGCATTCCTGGAAAAGGGCACCCGCTACTTCGATTGGCAAGGCGACGCCGCAGGTGTTCTCTCCTTTCTGACGGAATGCCGTCACATCGTCCTTGTCGCTGAGGATGAGTCTGTCTGGCCTCGAGAATTGATTCAAAGAGCGGTTGTTTCAGACGGACACACTGTTCTTGAAAAAGGTGCCGCTTTTTTTATCCATTGTCTTGCAGAAGGCAAAATCCCTTACTTCGACGAATTGGAGGCGTTGTCGCTGATTGTGCAAACCCCCGACGAGCAAGTCAAAGACAAGACGTTGGTCGAGGCGGTAGAACAATTTCCCGGCGGGAGTACCAAGGCTGAACATATCACGGACGCTGCCTTTTTGTTGCCAGACAGCAAGTTTGTCGATTTCTATTTGTGCATGGGCGATTATTCCTCTGATGCGCCTTTAAAAATTAAGCGGCACGAATTTGGCGCACCTTTGCCGGATGGGCATTCCCTGCACCTTTCCGCTGTTATGACCCCTGGGCAAGGCATGGCGGTCGTTTCCGTTGCGTCCGATTTCCTGCGCGACTCTATTAAGCTCGACTTTCTCTCGGGAATGACAGATTCGCCGAAAACTGCTACAGACATCGAAAAAGAAATGGAGCGCAGTTTCCCGCCGGATTCGCCAGATGTAATTGCGGATCAAGATCTTTGGATGAAAATAGCTGACTTTGTCAGGGCTTGGTACCTTCAACCTACCAAAAGTCCGGATGGTAGTTGGTTCTACAAACCGGAGGATTTGTATCCACAAAATATGCCGTTGCCGCCGGGCATCAAGCCTATCGAGCGTTTGCGCCGCAAGAATGTCTTTGGCAACGACCCGAGTCGCCGATACCCATCCGAAGGAAATTTCCCATTGCTGTTTCGTGCGCTCTGCAAGGCGTATGACAAGACACGCCCCTCATCTGATGCTTCTTCTAGGTACGCCCAGATAGTTCGCCTTATTGCTTGGACATATCAATCCGATAATCCGGAGTTCGATGTCGTCCGCGCTAGAACCGTGAAGCGAATAGTGAAATACTCACAAGGAGTCTTACCGGCAAAGCCGCTGCCGCAGGAATACACACTGTGCGCCAATTTATGTGAAAGACCGGACGAATGGGCTCTCTTATGGAATGCCGTAACCGTAAGACTTCAACAGCATGGCGCAGACGCTGGTTCTGTGGAAGAGGATCTGCGCTTGCTCTACAACCTGCTGCAATTTCATCCTACTTTCTTGAGAGATACGCCTGATATCACAACGGAAACATGCCGTGTTCCGATGCGCGATTTGATTTTCTGGTATCCGAGGTGTAACTTAAACGGCCCGAATGGCGCAAAAAAAATCGGATATGTATTGAAGTGTATCTTGTTCCTTCTGCGTCGACGGCGGTTCGACGGTAAGGTTTTCGCAACTGAACATCGCGATGGCGAACTATATCTCGAAATCAAGCAGTGTCTGTCCTTTCCGCCTCGGGCAATTTCGAAACGCCCATTGCATCGTACCGTCTGTGACTATTTGGACGGGCATGGCACAATCGACGGTCTGCCTATAGATTGATTGGAGAAAACAATGGGTCGCAATTATGGACACAACCTAAATGCAGGTTCGGGAAATAATGTGGTTATGATCACGGAAATGAACAACGAATGACTCCACAAGAACACCTAGGTATCTGGGATGTGGATTCGCGTGGGCGGGGCATACCGCTCAGCCACTCCGGGTTATGCCATGAAGTCGAGAAGTTATCACCAGAAGAGATCGGCTTCAAAGTCGTCGAGCGATTGCAGGCGGAGGGCTTCATCGCCACGCTCCCGGATGGACGACGTACGCTGACTGCAAAAGGCATGGCAGTGCGCATACCATTGCAAACTCGTCCCGCTGTGAAAGACGAGAGTAATGAGAAGTACTGGTCGCGTTTCCGCTCCCTATGCGCCTACTACACCGATTGTGTCACGCAATCCGAGAAGCAGCAGGAATATCTTTTCGCAAATGACCGGAACAACAAATGGTTCCTGCCCGTCTTGCCCCTCGATTGGTTGACAGCCGCATCCTTTTCAGTCGCAACGCAAAAGACTGCCGTTCCCGCAGTCAACCGCATTAAATGCCGTCAGGTGGATGAGGAGGATGTCTACATCGGTTATCCTCTAGAGGCATTTGCCTGTTCCAACGGGCAAACCGGTTATTCGCCAATTATGCTTTTCCCCGTCGAGGTTGCGTTAGATGCTCAAAATATTACACTGTCGATTAGACGTGATGAAATCGACATCAACCGGACGTGGTTGGAGTTCAACGTCCCTCACGAAGAACAGAAGAATGTGATGGCAAGCGTCTGTTTTGCTGAGTCGGAGAAAACGGGACTGCTCGATCCTTCGTTGGTCGTGCAATATTTAAGTAATCGTTTTGTCCGTACACTTGCTGAGCCGCTTAATCCCGGATATCTGGATTACAATGTCGATGGAACCCCGCGCGGCATGCTTAACCAGGCCGCGTTGTTCGTGGGTAATCCGCTCAAATACTCAAAGACGCTCAAGAAGGAACTGCGTGATATTGCCAATCAACCCGCATCGGTGTTGGACAAGACCGCATTAGCCTACATTTTCCGCGATCCGCCGTTACCGAATTCGTATGAACGCGATCCGCGGATTCTGCCTTTGGACTTCCTCGACGTGCCATCAAACAAAGAGCAGCATGTGGCCCTGTCGCAGGCCTTGAACGCACCCATGTCGAGGGTGACCGGCCCTCCCGGAACCGGCAAGTCCCAGGTGGCGGTGAACCTCATCGCAAACCTCGTCTTCAACAGTCAATCCGCGCTATTCGCCAGCAAAAACCACAAGGCCATACACGCAATTGATGAACGCGCCAAATCGGTATCGCCCGATCTGCAGCTGGTGCAATTCTGTACCTTGCCGAGCGACGGAAGTGTGGGTGCAGTCTGGCATCGGCAATCGTTGGAGAACATTGTTGGGCATTGCGAGCGTCTTTCACGAGAAAATCTTTTTACGCATGCGCAGATGCGTCGGTTCGACGACACCATCATGGACTGGCGGGACTGGTGGGCGGAGATGGCGGAAATAGACAGCACCCGTTCTGTGAGACAGGATATTGCCGCGAGACGCGAGACCTGCGAAAAACAAGTACCCGACGAGGTGCTGAACAAAGGAGACGTGTTTTTGTCCGAAGCCTTCCGTCTTCGCATTGAACGGCTGGCATCTCGCATCGGTGAGCCAGAGATAAGGCACACGTTCCTGCAACGGTTCCTCGATTTCCTGCTCCGGCGCAAACATCGCGAACAAAAAGCCGAGACAGAATTGCGTATATTGTTGCCAAGGCTTGCCGCGAACGCGAAAAGCGTGGCAACCTTGCGCGAGCGCACGCTACGTCTTTGCGGTGATATCGCTGATTATCTCGCCGTTCAGGCTGAAGAATATGCAGTCAGGGACAAGCCAACGGAGTTGCCTCACGATGGGACGATTAAGCTGTCTGACGGTATCGCTTTCCGCCGCGATAACCTGAAGAACTCCTATCTCTTCAGGCGGACGCGGGACGTGTTGTCTGTTCCCGAGAATGTGAGGGAAGGCGTGCAAAACGCGGCGCGACGCATCCAGCGGCAGACGCTGCCATTCCTTGCGAATGTGTTACCGCCCGACAATGCTGATGCCGCCCGTGACGCGTTTCATCAATTCGCAAAGTTCTATCCCGCCTGGGCCACAACCCTGTTGTCGCTCTCAAAAGCATCTCCCTGTATTGCTGGTCTTTTCGACCGTGCAATCATCGATGAAGCGTCGCAATGTGAAATCCCTCCCGTTATCCCCGCGCTTTACCGCGCAAGGGGGGTCACCGTCATCGGTGATCCCGCTCAGTTCCCGCCTGTCATTACGATACGCGAGCCCCGTCACGCCTACATGCGCTTTCAAAAGCACAAACTTGTGGAAATGCCTGAGCGATTCAATTTCACCACCGGTAACGCCTTCACGCTCGTCACCATACCCCCGCTGATGTTACGTGAACATTTCCGCTGCCATGAGGACATAGCCGGATATTTCAACGACGAATACTACAACGGTAAACTCCGTGTCCGGACGAATTCAGAAAGGTTGAAGTTTCCTGCAAACATGGGGTTTAAGCAGGCGACGGTCTGGCGTAACGTGACCGATTCGCTGGAAACCGAAATTGCCACGGTGAAGCAACTCCTCACAGACTTAAGGCATAACGAATATACTGGCACAATTGGCGTCATTTCCCCATTCCGCAAAATAGCCGACCGCTTAAAGCAAGAATTACACGGGAACTCGATGCTAGATGTCTCGAGCGACATAAATACAGCCAACGGGTTCCAAGGCGGGGAACGCGACCTGATCATTTTTGTGCTCGGATTAACCAGCGCGACGACACGCGGAGAGGATTGGTATGCCGTCGCGCCCGAAAATAATTACATTTACAACGTTGCTGTGAGCCGTGCTCGAGCATGTTTGATTGTAGTCGGCGACAAAGAATGCGCTGCGAAATCTGAATCTGCACCCCTTCGTAGACTCGCCGCCATTGAGCAACGCTCCGCCAGAACACTTTCCCAATCGCCCGGTGAGGAAAAACTATGCCGTGCACTGCGTGAAACCGGGCTCAACCCGGTGCAACAGTATCCGCTTGCGGGACGTTATCTTGATCTCGCATTGGTGGATGCGAAGATCGATGTTGAAGTCGATGGCGCGGCGTATCATCTAAACCATTATGGTGAACGCAAGGCTGACGACATTTACCGCGACCTTCAAATTCTATCCAACGGTTGGCGCGTCATACGATTTTGGCATAACGAGGTGACGGACGATGTAGGTGGTTGCGTTGCGAGGGTCATCGCGATGATATGACAACCCAGCGCAGCTAGCCGGCCATGAGTAGGGAGTGGGCGGACGAAGCCGTCACTCATCTATTCCGCCAATCAAATCAAGATTGACTGTTTTCGGGTAGGGGTACATCATTCAAGCTCGAAACTGCTTGTGTTACAACCAATGAATAAGGAGGGGTTAGGTATGGGTGGTGAAATTCTTATTGGTTTTGTATTCTTATTGGCGTGCATAGCGATATTTCTCGTCTGCCGCGAAATCTTTTGTTGGTATTGGAAGGTTAATAAAATGGTGGCGTTGCTTGAAAGGATCGCCACAAAATTGGAATCTCAGCCGCTAATTCGCCAACCAATAGCCCCGCCTTCCCATGCAACTCCTAAAGAACTTATTAAATGTCCAGCTTGTCATAAACATTTCACGCAAGCTGACTTTAAAATGAACGACGAGGGAGCGGGAACGTGTCCCAGTTGCGGACAGCATATCGCTTTTGAGTAAAGGGTGACCCACCTTACTCCGCTACGATGCCGCCGGCTGCCGTCCAGTTGATCAACGGACTTTCTCCCTTATGCAGGGTGGTACGCCGGGGGTGTTACGCCGCCTTGCATTCGTTGCCTGTTTGAGTATGATCATCTCTCGGAGATCATGAGAAAGGGGCTGAATTATGAAACGATCATTTGTTTTCCTCATGTGGTTTGTTATGTTGACGATAACAACTTCCGCAATTGATATTCAACGTGTGGGTGGAGTAATGGGGGGGAACGCCCCCTATCCAAATCAATCAGGAGGCACGCGGGGCGCAGATAGTCCGTTTGCGCCTCAATCCTGGCCGGCGAATATAGCCGCAAGGATTGATAGCGTGGGTACCAACTACTTTGTTTCAGAATTTTGGCATTTTGATGGAGATCAATTGCAGTCTGCGGACGCCGGAATGAATATGTAGGAAACCTGCCGGTTTGAACGTGTATCTTCTTGTTCCTATATTTACTTCGTCTTGAGAGCGATTTATCGCATCTTCTTCCCTTGCTTCATGGGATCTTGATGCCAGGAGAGAGACGATTTTCCGTGACGCATCCCGGGGCCCCGGCAAAGTATCGGGATGAAGCGAACGCGTTGTCATAAGTGCCGGTTCTGCGGGGAGTTATTCAAGGCGAACCCCCGCATCTTGTCCCATCATTATTGCGGGAAAGCCCCCTGCCGGGCAGCCAGCAAGAAGGCCAGCCAGAAGAACTGGCTTTATACGCCCACCGGGCGCCATTACCACGCGGGGCCCGAGCATGTTGATCGAGTCCAAAGCTGGCGCAAGACCCATCCGGGATACGGGCGCCGGAAGAAGGGTGCGTTACAAGATTTGATCACGACACAACCTGTTGCGCCACAAGAGGTAACAACCGGCTTAAATGTGACCTACCCCCTCGATAAAGCGTCATACGCCCCCGATAGCGGCTTAAATCGCTCGTTACAAGATTTGATCACGACACAAGACCCTGTGGTTGTGGGGCTTATAGCTCACTTAACCGGAGCGTTACAAGATGAGATAGTTTCGCAGCTCGTCCGCTTTCAGACTCGTGGGCAGCAGATCCTGAGGAAAGGCCCCGGGATCGAACCCGAAAGGAGTCGGAGCGGATGAGAGAGCGAAAAGAGGTTGTGGTGGAGGAACGGGTGCGCCGAGTGCCCAAGCAGTTCAGTTGGGTGGATCACCGGCTGGTGCGGGACGGCTTCTGCCGGCGGTGCCGGCCGGAAGAACTGGCGCTGTACTTGGCGTTGGTGACGGTGGGCGACGCCGAGGGGCTCAGCTACTATGGCGAACGCAGCCTCGCCCGGCTGATCAACGTGGCCGAGCCCGCGGTGGCCGCGGCCCGCGACGGGCTGGTCCGGGCCGACCTGGTGGCCTTCCGGCATCCGATCTATCAAGTGCTGGAACTGCCGGAGGGACGGGCATGATCGACTACGAGACCTACCACCGCATCCGACTGCTGACCCAGCAGGGCGTCAGCGCGCCGCAGATCGCCGCCGACTGCCGGCTGGACGAACGGACCGTGCGCTACTGGCAGGCGCAGGAGGCGTATCGTCCACGAGAGACGCCCCGGCGCCCCAGCAAGCTCGACCCCTACCTGGGACGACTGAGCCGCTGGCTGGCGGAGTTCCCTTACACCTCGGCCAAGCTGCTTCAGAAGCTGCGCGAAGAGGGCTACACGGGTGGCTACAGCATCCTGAAGGAGCGGATCGCCAAGCTGCGCCCGCCCCGCACGGAGCCGCGCCTGACACTGGCCTTCGAACCCGGCGAGTGCGCCCAGGTGGACTGGGGCTGCGCGGGGCACTTGATCACGGGCTGCGTGCGCCGCCGGTTGAGCTTCTTCGTCATGGTGCTCTGCTACAGCCGCAAGCTCTACGTGGAGTTCACCCTGGCCGAGCGGCAGGAGCAGTTCCTGGCCTGCCACCAGAACGCGTTCCTGTATTTTAAGGGCGTGCCGCGCCGGATCATGGTCGATAACCTCAAGAGCGCCGTCCTCTCGCATCCGCGGGGACAACCGGCGGTGTATCATCCGCGCTATCTGGACTTCTCTGCGCACTACGGCTTCCAGGTGCGGGCCTGCAACGTGCGCGCCGCCCACGAAAAGGGCCGCGTGGAGAACGCCGTGGGCTACATCAAGGGCAACTTCCTGCCCGGCCTGGAGTTCACGTCCCTGAGCGCCGTGCAGACGGCGGCGCGGAACTGGATGGAGACGGTGGCCAACTGCCGTCTGCACGCCACGACCCGCCGACCGCCCGAGGAAATGTTCGCCGAGGAGCGGCTGTTGCCTCTGCCCGAGCGACCGTATGACACGGGCTTTGAGCGTGACGCCGTGGCCAACTCGCTCTTCCGGGTGCACTTCGAGGGCAACCGCTACTCCGTGCCGGCCAAGCATGCCGGGACGCGGGTGCGGCTGAGGGCCTATGCCGAGCAGGTGCTGGTCTATCGCGACGGCAGCCTGATCGCCCGGCATGCCCGCAGCTATGAGAAGGGCCGCGACATCGTGGACGCCGAGCACGAGAGTGCCCTTCTCAAGCAACGCCGTCATGCCCGCGACCAGCAGACACTCCAGCGCTTCCTGCGACTGGGTGCTGAGGCGGAGGCCTATTACAAGGCCCTGGCCGATCATCGGCCCAATCCGTTCCACCACGTGCGCAAGATCGTGGCGCTCTCGGAGATCTATGGCGAGGAGAAGACGGCCCGGGCCGTGCGCGACGCCCTGGAGCTGGGCGCTCACAGCGCCGAGTACATCACGAACCTGCTGGAGCAGCGGGCGCGGATGTTACCTGAGCCGGGAGCGTTGCACGTGACCCGCGGAGCTGACCTGCTGGAACTGGACATCGAAAAGTCAGACCTATCGATCTACGAGAAAGGAGTGGAAGCGTGAAGACTGCCGACATGCTGCTGGAGCTTAAGCTGCTCGATCCGCTGGAGAACTTCGAAGCCGTGACTCGGGAAGCCGCCAAGCAGGGCTGGTCGCACCAGGCGTATCTCGACCGGCTGCTGGAAGGCGAGTGCCATCGCCGGGAGGGTGCCGCGGCGGCCCGAAGGGTCAGTAAGGCCCGCTTCCCTGTGCCAAAGGGGCTGGAGGGCTTCCTGTGGTCCTGGCCCAAGAAGATCAACCGGGCCCAGGTGCAGGATCTCTTTCGCCTGTCCTTCATCGAAGAACATGCCAACGTGATCTTCATCGGCGGGGTCGGGCTGGGCAAGACGCATCTGGCCACCGCTTTGGGCATGGAGGCCTGCAAGAAGGGCCATACCACGCTCTTCGCGACAGCCGTGGACATCGTCAACACCTTGGCGGCCGCGCAGATGGGACACCGTCTGCGACAGGAGCTCAAGCGTTACACGCGCCCTGCCCTGCTTATCGTTGACGAACTCGGATACCTGCCGATCGACAAGCTCGGTGCAGACCTGCTCTTCCAGGTCTTCAGCAGACGTTATGAGCGCGGATCTACCGTCCTCACGACCAATCGGCCTTACAAGCAGTGGGGCGCGATCTTCAACAACGATGCCACACTCGCCTCTGCCGTGCTCGACCGCCTCTTGCATCATGCCGAAACCGTCGTCATCGAAGGCAAGAGCTACCGCATGAAGGACCGGATCGAAGAACCCTGAACGAAACGGGCGCCGGTTCACACCGGCGCCCTTTCTGTTCCTGCATTTTCAAACCGCCAGAAAAACTACATTTT
>JAWOJA010000046.1:0-39462 GCA_046484345.1 Kiritimatiellia bacterium | reverse complement strand
GCGCAAGGCCATGATTTTTTTTGCGGAACTGACGGAGGGCATTTATTTCGGGCGGTGTCAGCTTGACAATTGGGCCGGTTGTTTGTAGAGTTTTACCTTCATTTTGCTAAGACGATCCGGCGTAGCTCAATGGTAGAGCGCTTGGCTGTTAACCAGGATGTTACAGGTTCGAGCCCTGTCGCCGGAGCCATTTCATTTCGCGAACTATTTTTCAACCGTCTGGTTAACGGAAAAGCCCGGTCAGCGATGCTGGCCGAGTTTTGCTTTTTCGCCTGATTTCTAAGGGTTTTCGACAACCCGCCTTCTCCCGCCACTCTCTCTATTCCGAATCCGAAAAACGGGTTCCGCTCGCAACCGCCAAAACTCTCTGACTCTCTGTTGAACAGCCCCTCTCCCATTGTCTTCGCCTCTACCCGAGAGCCATCCACAATGACACCCGAAGAGCGCCGCCGCGAAATCGCGGCCCTCCCCGCCAGTGCTGTTCTACGGTTACGAGTAGTCCCTGGTTCGCGCCCTTTTCGGGCCGCCGAAAAATCTGCGGAATCAGAGCCGCTAGGCGCGCCTAACGGCGGTCCGTTCAGGGGCCGGCGCCGACCGGATCAGGGCCTGCTCCGCGGCCACCGGGTGACCCGCCCGATCAAGAACCATGCCAGTTTTTGGCCGGTTGAACGGTTTTTTGATGCGTTTGCCCTGGGCAAGATTGCCTTGAGCTTTGCCGGATCACGCTCTATGATGATCAGTCAATCGCAGGAGGTTCCGTCATGATCGTGAGATTTTGCACCATCGCCCTCGTCGCCCTGGCCACTTCGGGTTGCTTCCAACAAAAAGCGCCCCGCCGTCCGGTTATTGCCGCCAGCCTGGAAGAAGGGCTCAAGAACCCCGCCGCCATCGAATTTCTCGATCTTCACTACCAGCCGGGCGTGCAATTGCCGGCCGACCTTGCCCCCTTCTCCGCCGTCACACAACTGAGCCTGCGGGGCGCCGAATTAACAACAGCGCCGGAAGGAATCAAATCCCTTTCCAAATTGAACTGGTTGGATTTGGGCGAAAACAAGCTTGAGGCGCTTCCCGACCCGGCCATGATGCCCGCAGTCAAAACCCTCTACTTGAACGACAACGCCCTGACCGCACTTCCGCCGGCTATCGGCAGCCTGACGCAGCTGACCTATCTCAACCTCGACCGCAACCGGCTCACGGTGCTGCCCGCGGAAATCGGCAATCTGCCGAACCTCGCCTATTTGCGACTGAATGGCAACCAGCTCACGACCCTGCCCGACTCGGTCGCCAGCTTGAAAAACCTCAAACGCCTTTACCTGAAGGGCAATCCCCTGCCCGAGCCGGAAAAAGAGCGGATCAAACAGCTCCTGCCCCAAGTGCAGATAATCTGGTAATCCGCCGCGCGGTTGATCCGGCCGATCACGTCATCAGGCCGGACACCAGCTTGGCAAAGCGGACCGGATCCTTGGGAAGCGTTCCCTCGGCCAACTGGGCCTGGCCCAGCAACAGCTCGGCGCCGTCCGCCAGCTTGCTTTCCGCCGCCGCCCCCGCCCGCAACCCTTCCAATGCCCGGATGGCGGGATGGGCGGAATTGATCTCGAGAATCCGCTTCCCCTCCGGAACCGGATGTTGCATCGCGCGCATAAGCCGCTCCATTCCCGGCGTCATGCCCGCGGAATCCGTCACCAGGCAACAGGGCGAATCCGTCAGGCGCTTGGAAATCCGCACATCCTTGACCGAATCCGCCAGGGCCGTCTTGAGATATTCCCGCAACTCCGGCAGGCTCTTCTCGCCCTCTTCTTCCGCTTTCTTTTCCTCGTCCTTCTTTTCGCCGGCCGGCAGTTCCACATCGCCGCGGTGAACGGGCTGGAATTCGTGTTCCCCGTATTTCTCCAGGGCCTCCTCGATCCAGGGATCCACCGGATCGGTCAACAGCAACACTTCGAGCCTGCGGCTGCGAAACGTTTCGAGCAGCGGCGACTGCCGAGCCACCTTGGCGGAATCGGCGACCAGGAAGTAGATGGCCTTCTGGCCTTCCATGAAGCGCGACACATAGGTCTTCAAGGAGACCTTGCGGCCTTCCTCTTCCGCCGTCGATTCGAAGCGCAACAGGTCGAGCAACTTCTCCCGGTTCTCGATATCGAAGTGGAGCCCTTCCTTGAGGATGGGGCCGAATTCGTTGTAAAACTTCTCGTAGGTCTCGGGCTCCTGTTCGCCCATCTCGGACAGGGTGTTGAGGACCTTGCCGACCAGGCTCTTGCGAATCCGCCGGATCGCGACGTTGTCCTGCAGCATTTCGCGGGAGACGTTGAGCGGCACATCGCTGGAATCCACCACGCCCCGCAGAAAGCGCAGATTGGGCGGCACCAACTCGCGGCAGGAATCCGTGATGAACACATTCTTCACATACAGGTGGATGCCGGAGGCCTTGTCGGGCTGGGGCATCAGCAGGTCCATGGGCATCTTGGAGGGAACGAACACCAGGGCGCGGAATTCCGAGGTGCCTTCGGCCGCATAGTGAATGACCTTCAGCGGATCGGCCTGCTCATGGCTGACGTGCTTGAAGAACTCCTTGTACTCCTCCTCTGTGACGTCGGCCTTCGCCTTGCGCCAGATAGCCTTCTGGGAGTTGACGACCTCGTCCTTGATATAAACCGGGAAGGCGATGTAGTTGGAATAGTGGCGGATCAGGCTCTTCAGGCGCCAGTCGTCAAGAAACTCTTCCATACCGTCGCGCAAATGCAGGATGACGTCCGAGCCGCTTTCGGTGCGCTCGGCCTCCTCCACCGTGTACTGCCCGTCGCCCGCGGATTCCCAGCGGTAGGCCTTGTCAGCGCCGGCGCGGCGGGTGAGCACGGTGACGCGGTCCGCCACCATGTACGACGAATAAAACCCGACACCGAACTGGCCGATCAGCTCGGGCAAGCCCTTGTCCTTCTGCTCGCGCATGGCTTCGAGGTATTTGCGCGTGCCCGAGCTCGCGATGGTGCCGATATGGGCGTCCAGCTCCTCGGCGTTCATGCCGATTCCGTTGTCGCTCACGGTGATGGTCTTGCCCTCTTTGTCCACCGTCAGGCGGATCGCCCAGGCTCCATCCTTGGGCTGCCATTCGGGATGGGTCAGCGACTCGAACCGCGCGCGGTCAATGGCGTCCGACGCATTGGATACGAGCTCGCGGAGAAAAATCTCCTTCTTGGAATAGAGGGAGTGAATGACCAGGTCCAGCAGCTGCTGGACTTCGGTCTTAAAAGCGCGCGTTTCCTTGGCCATGATGCTTTCTCCTGAAAAATACGGGTGACTTGCGTGTTTAAAGGCCCGCATTTTAGTAGGCCCGCCCCCGCTCTGTCAAGGTCAGCATCGCCGCCAATCCGGCGCGGCAAAGCGCCGGAATCAATTGATCCCATTCCCCGTCACGACAAACGTGTTGCTTCCGCCCGAACGGTTGGACTGGATCACGGCATCGCCTTTAACAATCCCCGCAACAGTCGGCGAAAAACTGATCTGCATTTTCTGGTAGCCCCCGACGGGAATCGTGAAGGGGCTCCCCGTCCAAGAAAAGCCGGCGGGCAGCGTGATGTTCGAGACCGTCAGCGGCGCGGTCCCGTCGTTGAACACCTTGAAAGACAGGAGCTTCTCCGTGAAAAGGGGAACACGCCCGAAGGCCAGCTTGACGGTCGAGAGGCGCATAATCCGGGTGACCCGCTTGAAGTTGTTGGCCCACGAATTCCGCGTCGAGGTTGTCGTCACGATTTTGGATTCCGGCTTGAATCCGTAGCCGGCGAGCAATCCGAAAACCTCATACGCCCCGCCCGGCACCGTGAAGGCGTAAATGCCGCGCGAATTGGTCAAAGTCGATTTGCGGGGCTGAACGCCGCTCATGTCCCGGGCCACCACCTTGACGCCCGCGAGTGGCCGGCCAGCGGAATCCACAAAGCGGCCGCTGATAACCGAAATGTCCACAAGGGTGGGATGAACGTTGAAGACGACGCCATCCATGCGCGTGTAATGCCGGCCCGACGTGCTCACATCGGGCAGATTGTACCAGGCGTTTTCTGACCCGCTCCACCCCATGTTAAGATGGTGATAGAGGGAACCGTACGCATAACCGTAGCCGTCGACCACCACCGCATGGCCGCTGTAGTCGCTCTGGATGGCCACCGCGCAGGGCATGCCCGCATCCAGGCAGGGATTGAACGCCGTGTTGACATCCTTTTTCAGGATGGTGCCGCCGGCGGCAGTCCAGGATGAAACGGTGCTCGCATACTTGAATACCGTCTTCAGCGGATGCTGCGACCAGCACAGGTAGGCGTATGAGCCGTACGATGCATAGCTCATCTGGGACGCCACACCCGCGTCGTGACACAGCGCGCCAATGGCCATGCGCTGGGTGCCGCTCAACTTCCCGACCCTGGCCAGTGCCGTCGGATCCGTCGGCATGTTGGCCCAGTCATAACGCCCGCCGTATCCGTTTCCGCCCCGCAGCGAACGGGTGGAGGAATATCCCCCGTTCTGTATGGGAAACGACGCCGTTCCGACCCCCGATTTTGGATGCTGATAATAGCGCATCAACTGGGCCAGCGCCGTGGCCACGCAGCCGCAATAATAATTCTGGTAAGCCCCAGCCGTGTAGGGCGGTGTGTAGTAATTGTAGCAGGCCAGAGGCGTGCTGCCCTGGTAAACATAGGATTGGCTCCACTTGGTGGAGACCAGGGGCGACACGCGGACGTCGCTCACGCTGCCCAGCCCCCCCTTCACCGATTGCGGATTCTTCGCCGCTTCGATCAGGAGCGCCCATTTGGAGGCTTTCGCCCCCGCCGCCTTCACCGCGCCGGATTTCACATCCTCCAGGCGGGAGGCCAGATCGCCTTCCAGCATCAGGCGCAAATGGTTGCACGCGGCGGGATCGGAGAAATCCTTCGCCCGCGGAGAAAAGGCGATTACCGGCTCAATGGCGTCATCCGCCGCCAGCACCAGCACCCCACCCTTTTCCAGAGCAACGGCATAGTAGAGAGCCTCGCCCTGCTCGTTGGTCGCCGCTTCCAGGGAAAGAAGACCCGTGCCCAGCGACTCCTGCAACGGATTCGCGTCCGTCACCGCCAGCCAGCCCCGGGCGGCGGCCACGACATCCTCCTCCGAGACGGGCGCGGCCGACCCGGTTCCACCCCCAAAAAAAATGATCCCCAGAAACACACTGCATCCGCGCAACAAGTTCGGCATTTTCATGACGTAGCCTCCATTAAACAGTGATAATTCTCCTCTTATTCATCCGGGATTCAAGTCCATTTTTCTTATGCCCTTTTCCTTTCCCCGGCCGCCCTCTTCTGCTACTTTTACGGGGAAAGGAAACCCTTCATCATGAAAATGGGAACCCCCAACAATCCCCGCATCCGCCCCGAAGAGGAAATTGCCTGGACGGCGGCCAACGGTTTCGATTTCATCGATCTGTCCCTCGAGCCCGATCTCAACCTTCCCGAACTCATCGATCCCCTTTCCATCCGGAAAGAACTCGACCGCCATAACCTCGGCATTGTCGGCCACATGGCCTGGTATCTGCCGATCGGCTCACCCATGCCCACGCTGCGACGGGCCGCTGTGGAGGCCGCTTCCGACGCCCTGCGAGCCTTCGGCCGCATCGGCAGTCCCAACGCCACCATCCACACCCACTGGCCCTCCCACCTGTTCTCGGTTGCGGAAGGCATGCAGTTCCAGATCGAGTCGCTCCAGGCCCTGATGCCCGTCGCCCGGCAGACCGGCGTGACGCTCATGCTCGAACCCGCCGCCTCGTGGAACGATATTCCCGACCATGTCGACTCCATCCTCAAGGCCGTGCCCGGCCTGGCCTGTCACCTCGACCTGGGCCATTGCAACCTGAACGGCTGCAAGCCCCCCGAATGGATTCACCGGTTCGCCGACCGCCTCGTCCACATCCACGCGCACGACAATAATGGCCGCGAGGACCAGCATCTGCCGCCCGGCACCGGCACGGTCGATTGGACGGCGGCCGTCAAAGCGTTGAAAGCGGTCCGCTATGACGGCACCATCACCGTCGAATCCTTCTCGACCGACCGGAGCTACCGCTGTTTCGGACGCGATATCCTGCGCCGGCTCTGGGACACGCTCTGATCGTTTGAAGAAAGCCGCATCGGACGGCGTTTAGGTTAACGGAGGTTTGCCATGAAACGGATGCTTTATGTCGGGGTATTGTGCCTGTTGCCCCTGTGCGCGTGCTTCGGCGACACACCGCCGCCCGACGCATCGGCTCAACCGGAAGGGCTGCAAAGCAAAGCCGTCGCGCTGGCAAAAGCCGGTCAATTCAAGGAAGCGATGGAGCTCTTCCGCTTCCTCGGCACCAACAACACCTTCTCGGGAAGCGTTCCCGTGTCGGCGCTGGAGCATGGGTTCAACAGCCTGGAACACCTGAACCTGATCTCCGAACTGGATGCCTTCATCGAATCCGTGGTGACCGCCCATCCGACGGATTGGCGGGTGCTCCGCTCCGCCGCCCTGCTTTTTCGCCGCCTGAATCACTCGGGCTACCTCATCGGGGGACAATTCAAACGCGGCTGGCACCGCGGCGGCGGCCAGTGGGTCAACGTGGATGAACGCGACCGGATCCGCTCCCTGCAACTCCTGGAACAAGCCCGCCGGGCGGGCGAAACCCTTTCAAATAAATCCGAGTTCGCAAACGTGCTTCTCGATTACGCTGCCGTTCTGCAAGACAACCGCACCCATCCCAGCCAATCGTGGCGCCTGCAGGTCAAAACCGACATCCCCACCCTCCCCGATTGGCCGGACGCCTCTTCCCGGGATTCCGCCACCTCGGGCGCGCCGGTCGATGCACAGGGCAATCCCGTGCTGTACGCCCTGCCGGCGACTTTCGACACGGCAACGAACGACGGCGAACGGATCCGCTGGCTGCTGGCCGAGGCAGCGCGTTGTGATCCTATCCGCGAATTGAACATTCTCATGAGGCGGGCCAACTTCCTGCAAGAGCAGTTCGGAGCGGAAACTTTGGCCGGTCAGTCTTTCTTTTTCCGCATGCCGGAAGATAACGCCGACACCGCTGCCCGCCTGTTCGATCTATACACACTTGGCGAAAACGAGGCCCTTGCCCGCCTGGCAACCGGCGTCAAACGTTTCACCCTGCCCGACGAACATAACCCCATCGCCCTGTTCCGGCGGGTGGCCGCCGAAGCCGCCCTGGCACAAAAGCCCCGTTTCGAGGGCGAAGACGCCCTGGGCCGGCTGGCCGGCCTCTTCGAAAACCGCCGGCAATACGATAAAGCCGCCGCCTGCTGGAAGGAGAGCATCCTTCGCTACGGCCCCGGCGACCACAATCACAAGAACCAGCGGCTCGATCAGATCCTCGGCAACTGGGGCTCCTTTGAACCCCTCACCCCCCAAACAGCCGCCGGCAAACCCTCCTTCGACTTCCGTTATCGAAACGGGAACAAGGTGGACTTTGAAGCACGCGCCATCGATGTGGCCCGCCTTCTTCAGGACATCCGGGACTACCTGAAAAGCAACCCGCGCGAGCTGGACTGGGAAAAGCTCCAGATCGAAAACATCGGCTGGCGGCTGGTGCAGACCAACGAATCGCGCTACATCGGCAAAACCGTCGCCACCTGGTCCGCCGACCTCACCCCCCGGGAGGCGCATTTCGACCGCCGCATCACCGTCCAGACCCCGCTGACAAACTCCGGCGCCTATTGGATCACCTCCCGCATGGCCAACGGCAACACCAATCATATCGTCCTGTGGGTGCAGGATGCCGTGCTCGTGCAAAAACCCATGGCCGACAGCGTGCTCCTCTTCGCGGCCGATGCCGAAACCGGCGCGCCGCTCTCCGGGGCGGCCATCTCGGCTTTCGGCTATCGCACCGAATGGAAAGAGGCCCCTGCCGCCATCCAGGGGCGCCATAATGTTGTGACCCGCTCTGAAACGGGGGAAACCTCCGAAGACGGCCTATGGTTACCAGAGCGTGAGCAAATGCCGCAAGACTACCAGTGGCTCTGCACCGCCTCCACGCCCGGAGGCCGGTTCGCCTTCCTGGGGTTCTCCCCCGTCTGGTTCCCCTCCGCCGAGGATTCCGCGCTCCGGGATACCCGCACCTATATCATGACCGACCGGCCCGTTTACCGGCCCGGCCAATCGGTCCGGTTCAAGGCCTGGATCAGCCCCGTGCGTTACGATCTGCCCGCCGAATCGCCCTATGCCGGCCACCGGTTTACCGTCCGCATCACGGATGCCCGGAATAACAAGGTTATGCAAACCAACTGCACGGCCGACGCCTTTGGCGGCATCGCCGGCTCTTTCGCGCTGGATGACGAAGCCACCCTCGGCAACTACTCCATCCGGGTTGACAACATCGGAACCAGCCAGTTCCGGGTGGAGGAATACAAGAAGCCCGAGTTCGAGGTGACGGTTGAGGCTCCGGCCGATCCCATTGCCCTGGGCGACGCGTTCAAGGCCAAGCTGAAAGCGCATTACTACTTCGGAGCGCCGGTGACGAAAGCCCGGGTGACCTGGAAAGTCATCCGCTCAACCTACACGGTCAACTGGTTCCCGCCCGGCCCCTGGGACTGGCTCTACGGCAACGGCTACGGCTGGCTGGCCCCCGATTACGCCTGGCATCCCGGCTGGAGCCGCTGGGGCTGCCCCCGCCCCGCCCCCTGGTGGCGGCCGATCCCCTACACGCAGCCGGAAGTCATTGCCGAAAACACGGTCGAAATCGGCCCCGAAGGCACCCTCGAAATTCCTGTCGACTCCGCCGTGGCCAAGGCCATGTTCGGAAACCAGGATCATGAGTACCGCATTACCGCCGAAGTCACAGACGCCTCGCGCCGCACGATCGTTGGGACAGGCCGGGTGATCGCCGCGCGCGAACCCTTCAAGCTGTATGCCTGGACCCATCGCGGGTTTTACCGCGCCGGCGACACCATCCGGGCCTCGTTCAGCGCCCGTCGGCCGGACGGCAAGCCGGTTTCCGGGAAAGGCGTGGTCCGCCTGCTGAAGCTTTCCTACAAAGCCGGCAAAGCGGAAGAGTCTGCCGTCCAGGAGTGGCCGGTCGAGTTCGATGAAGACGGCAACAGCCGCCTGCAATTCGTGGCGGCCGCAGCGGGCCAATACCGGCTTTCCGCAACCCTGTCCCGTCAATCCAACCGTTCCGCCGGACAAGAGGCCGGCGCTTCCATCGAAGGCGCCTGCCTGCTAACCGTCCGGGGCGAAGGGTTCGACAGTTCGGGATTCCGGTTCAATGCCGTGGAAATTATTCCTGATAAACCCATCTACGCGCCGGGCGAGAAGGCCAGACTGCTGCTCCAGGCCGACCGGGCCAATGGCACCGTTCTGCTCTTCACGCGCCCTGCCAACGGTTCCTACCAGAAGCCCGAGGTCATCCGCCTGACCGGCAAGTCCACGCTGCGGGAAATTGAAATCGCAAAAGGCGATATGCCCAACTTCTTCGTGGAAGTACTCTCGGTCCAAGGCGGCCGCGTCCACACGGAAACCCGGGAAATCCCAGTGCCGCCCGAACAGCGGGTACTGAATGTGACGGTCGAACCCGCCGTTGAAACCAGCCTGCCCGGCGCCACAAACCGGGTGATCGTGAAAGCCACAACGCCGGATGGCAAGCCGGCGAAAGCGTCCCTCGTCCTCACGGTCTACGACAAGGCCGTCGAATATATCTCCGGCGGCTCCAATATCCCCGAAATCAAGGAGTTCTTCTGGAAATGGCGCCGCCATCACAACCCCAACACCCTCTCGAGCGCCGATCGCTTTTCCGCCCCCGTGGTGGCCCCGAACACGGAGCCCATGGCCAACCTCGGCATGTTCGGCGAATCCGTGGCCGATGAGGCGGCAAGCGACGCGTTCGGGGGTCGCACATTGGCCAAAACCATGCCCCGTCCCAGGCGAGCGGGCATGGTAAATGAAATGGCAGCCCCGACTGCCGCCTCCTTTTCCGCTGAGGGGGCGTTCGAAATGAAGGGAGGCCGATCTGGAATCGATGCAGAATCCCCAGCCGAAGCGCCGGTAACGGTGCGGAAAGAATTTGCCGACACCGCTTTCTGGGCCGACTCCCTGACCACGGATGAAAATGGCCTGGCGGAAGTCTCGTTCCCAATGCCCGAGAACCTGGGTGAATGGACCGCCCGTAGCTGGGCCTTCGGCCCCGGAGCCAGGGTCGGTGAAAACCGGGCCAAGATCGTGACCACCAAGAACCTGCTGGTCCGCCTACAGGCACCCCGCTTCTTTGTTGAAAAGGACGAAGTCGTGCTCTCGGCCATCATCCACAACGCGCTGCCGACTTATAAAAACGTTCGCGCCGTTCTTGAACTCGAAGGCGGCACTCTGGAGCCGATCGACAAGACGGAAGCCCGCCTTCGCGTGGCAGCCGGCGGTGAAGAGCGCGTGGACTGGCGCGTGAAGGTGATCAAGGAAGGCTCGGCCGTTGTGCGCATGAAGGCGCTCTCCGACACCGAATCCGACGCCATGCAGATGGATTTCCCGGTCTATGTGCACGGCATGCTCAAAACGGAATCCTGGAGCGGCGCCCTCAGCAACGGAACCGACTCCGCCTCCCTCGAGTTGCGCATTCCAACCGAACGCAGGCCCGAGCAGACGCTCCTCGAAGTGCGCTGGTCGCCCACCCTTGCCGGCGCCATGGTCGATGCCCTGCCCTACCTGGCCGCCTATCCTTACGGCTGCACGGAACAGACCCTCAACCGCTTCCTACCCTCCGTCATCACCCGCCGCATCTTGGAACAGAGCGGTTTGGACCTGGAAGCCATCCGGAACAAGCGGACCAACCTGAACGCCCAGGAACGGGGCGACCCGCAAAAGCGGGCGGAAGGCTGGAAACGGTTCCCCGACAACCCCGTCTTCGACCGGGCGGAACTGGACAAGATGGTGCGCAACGGCGTGGCGCGCCTGGCGGACATGCAGAACGGCGATGGCGGCTGGAACTGGTTCCCGGGCTGGAAAGGCGAATCCTCGGCGCACCTGACCGCCCAAATCGTGCATGGGTTCCATATCGCCCGCGCCTGCGGGGTCGCGGTTCCGGACAACTCGCTTCAGCGCGCCATCGACTGGCTCAATCAATATGCCCTGAAACAAATCCGCCTGCTCCAGGACGCGGACAAAAAAAAGAAAGAGGCCTGGAAGACCCAGGCCGACAACCTCGATGCGCTCGTCTATTTCACGCTGGTGGAGATTGGCCAGGATCCCGAGGCCCTGCGCGATTTCCTGTACCGCGACCGCACCTCGCTCTCCCTGTATGGCCAGGGGCTGCTGGGCCTGGCACTGGAGAAAAAAGGGCGCAAAACCGAACTCGACATGGTGTTGAAGAATATCGGCCAGTTCGTGGAGCAGGACGAGGAGAACCAGACCGCCTGGCTGCGCATGAACAACAGTGGCTACTGGTGGCATTGGTTCGGCGACGAAATCGAGGCGCATGCCGTCTACCTGAAACTGCTCACCCGCACCGACCCCAAGGGGCCGCTGGCCTCGCGGCTGGTAAAATACCTGCTCAACAACCGCAAGCACGCCATCTACTGGAATTCCACGCGTGACACGGCCCAGTGCGTCGAGGCGCTGGCCGACTTTATCACCGCCAGCGGCGAGGGCAAACCGGACATGACCGTTGAAGTGCGGATGGACGGCAACCCCGTGGCCGAGCCGGTGCGTGTGACGGCGGACAACCTGTTTACCTTCGACAATACGGTCCGCCTGCAGGGCGCCGCCCTCTCGGCCGGGGCGCACAAGGTGGAACTGCGCCGGTCCGGCAGCGGTCCCGTCTACTTCAACGCCTACCTGGAAAACTTCACGCTTGAAGACCCCATCACAAAAGCCGGACTGGAGGTCAAGGTGCAGCGCCGCTTGTACAAGCTTGTTGAAGCGGACAAAACCGCCAAAGCCGGCGGCGCACAGGGGCAGGCTGTGGATGTGCGGGTTGACCGTTATGAACGGCAGGAATTGAAAAGTGGCGACATGCTGAAGAGCGGCGACCTGGTGGAAGTCGAACTGCTGGTGGACAGCAAGAACGACTATGAATACCTGGTCATCGAGGACATGAAAGCCGCTGGATTCGAGACCGTGGAAGTTCGCAGCGGGTATACCGGCAACGAAATGGGGGCCTACATGGAATTCCGCGACGAACGGGTCTGCCTGTTCCTGCGGACCCTTGCCCGTGGCAGCCATAGCGTCAGCTACCGGGTGCGCGCGGAAATTCCGGGCCATTTCAGTGTGCTGCCCGCGAGAATCTCCGGCATGTATGCGCCCGAGCTGCGCGGTAATTCCAACGAACAAAAAATCGGCATCCGGGATTAGGGGTTCATCCTTCGCCATTAATCCTTTTCTTTCGCCCTCAAAACGGCTATTATTGGGGGATTAAAGAAGGAATAAGACCATGGAAGAAAAAATCAAATCCCTCCTGGAAGATCTTCGCAAAATGCTCCAGGACGATGGCGGTGATCTGGAACTGGTTTCCATCGAAGGAAACACCATTAAACTCAGATTAAAGGGCGCCTGCGGATGCTGCCCTCACGCTATGTCGACCCTGAAAAACGGCATCGAGCGGGTTTTGCGCGAACAGATCAGCCCCGACTTGACCGTCGAACGGGCGCAATAGCCTTCAAAGAATCAAGGCGTAATGTTTCGGGGCGCTGCTTAACGGGCGCCCCGACTTTTTTTGGGCTACGGAGCCCGGAGCCTGCGGATTGGGAAATGGTGGCGGTACAGGGATTTGAACCCCGGACACGAGGATTATGATTCCTCTGCTCTGCCAACTGAGCTATACCGCCGTTATTTCAAACACCAAGACTATATAAAATCGCTTCTTCCCTTGTCAAGGACAGCGACAGCTTATCAAGGGCAAACGCATCAAAAAACCGTTCAACCGGCCAAAAACTGGCATGGTTCTTGATCGGGCGGGTCACCCGGTGGCCGCGGAGTAGGCCCTGATCCGGTCGGCCATTGGCGAATCGGGCAAAGCGTGCCACGTTCCATCCGGCGGGTTTTGTCGAATCCGAGCGGCAAATCCCGGAAGACGGGCGTTTTCGACGCGGCTACGCCCCACCGGAACCCCGTCAAGCATCTTTTTGCCGCGGGCGCTCCGCTTCCGGCCGGTTCCCCGGCTCAGGCGCTCCTCGAAAGCGATCCCGGCTGGCACTTGGTTTTTTCATGCGTTTGCCCTGCAAGAAACACACAGGTCTCTCGCAAATCACGGTTTAGTTTGGCTTGACTCCCGGGCACGATTGCCGTTTGATCCCCTCTTTCACTGGGCAAGTATCTAGGATAAGGAATCACCATGAGTTCGAAAGAGTTGCGAATCGGAGTCATCGGCGCGGGCGGGCGGGGCGACCTCGCGTGGAACGCGCACAAGCCAGAAAACGGCGTCCGCCTGGTCGCCGGGTGCGACATCTCGGAAGACGCCTTAACGGTGTTTCGGCAAAAATTCGGATCCGATTGTTTCACCACCACGGACTACCGCCGTCTGCTTGAGCAGGAACTGGACGCCGTTTTTGTTACATCCCCGGATTTTCTGCACGAGGAGCACGCGATCGCGGCGCTGGAGGCGGGCAAATCCGTCTACCTGGAAAAGCCCATGGCCATCACCATCGAGGGCTGCGACCGCATTCTTAAAACAGCCCTCAAAGCCGGCCTCAAGCTTTATGTCGGCCACAACATGCGCCACATGGGTGTGATCCAGAAGATGAAAGAGCTTGCCGACTCCGGCGCCATCGGCGAAATCAAGGCCGGCTGGTGCCGCCACTTCATCTCGTACGGCGGGGATGCCTACTTCAAGGACTGGCATGCCGAGCGCGCGAGGAGCACGAGCCTGCTGTTGCAGAAGGCCGCACACGACATCGACGTGCTGCACTGGCTCTGCAACGGCTACTCGCGCCGCGTGGTCGGCATGGGGGGGCTCACCGTTTTCGACCGCATCACGGACCGGCACGCCCCGACCGAGCGCGGGAACGCGGGCTGGTCGCTCGACAACTGGCCGCCGCTCTCCCTGAAGGGGCTGAACCCGGTGATTGATGTCGAGGATATCAGCATGATGCTGATGGAGTTGGACAACGGCGTCCTGGCCTCCTACCAGCAGTGCCACTTCACGCCGGACGCCTGGCGGAACTACACCATCATCGGCACGGAAGGCCGGCTTGAAAACTTCGGGGATTCGCCCGGAAACTGCGTGGTCCGGGTGTGGAACAGGCGCGCGCATTACAATCCCTACGGGGACGAACAGCATTTCATCCCCCGCGATACGGGGAGCCATGGCGGGGCCGATCCGCGCATCGTGGACGAATTCATCCGCTACCTGCGGGGGGAGACGCGCATCAAGACCTCGCCGATCGCCGCGCGCTTCAGCGTGGCCGCCGGTTGCCAGGCCACCCATTCGCTGCGCCATGGCTCGATTCCCATGGAGATTCCCCCGCTGCCCGAAGGCTGCGCCTCCCACTTTGCCTGAAGGCGTGATGCGGCGCGACACTCAGCCGGCCGGCCAGCGGGAAACACCCGCCCCGGCCCGCACCCGGTTGACCCATTTCATCGCCTCCTGGTCGGTGCAGTCGTGCCAATCCTCATAAAATTCGGCGACCGCCTGGAAAAACGGGGGCACCAGCAGCACCACCAGTTCATCCGCGGCCTCCCGAAGCAGGCGGACCGCATCGGGCGAGGCGACGGGCGCCGCCACGGTCACCTTCCCGGCGCCCTTGTTGCGACAGCACATCACGGCGGCGCGCGTGGTGGAGCCCATCGCAATGCCGTCATCGACCACAATGACATGACGGCCCGCCAGATCCGGCATGGGCTGTTCCGGGCGGAACTTCTTCACCCGGCGAATCACTTCGGCCTCCTGCTCGCGGATGATGCGTTTCACTTCGACGGGATGCAGGACCGACCGGTATTGCGGCATGAAGAAAACCGAACCGTCTTCCGCAACAGCCCCGAAGCCGGCCTCGGCGTTGTCAAGAAAAGGCAACTTATGGACCACGAGAACGGAAAAGACCGCATCCAGCGCCTCCGCAACGACAAACCCGACCTCGACCCCGCCGCGGGGAATACCCAGCACGATGGCGCCGCTGTCGCGGTACTGGATCAAGGCCTCGCCCAGCCGTTCGCCGGCATCGGCCCGATCCTGGAAAATGCGCGTTGTCTCATCCATAATACCTACCGTCTCTCCGGCCGCGGAAGGCCGTCCAGAAAATCACGGCTCATCTGATCGAGCCCGTCGCTTTCGATGCGCACTTCCACCGGCGGGGTCGCCTCGACCTGAACCATCAGGTGGCCCGACTCATCGTTTGGAACGGTGTGGAAATGAAGCGCCAGTTGCATCACGCTCAGGCCGTAGCGATCGCGCAAGTCCCGCAGGATCGCATTCAGCAACTCCAGGGGCTCGTAGGCCTCCCGGCCGACAACGGGATCGCCCCCCACGGTAATCTCGAGGGAGCCCTCACGCCCATGAACATGGCCCGCCAACTCGACCAGCTTGAGCCCTTTACCGCCGCCAAAGCACGCCAGAGCGCGTTCAATCGCCTCCTCTGGAGTCAGGATGGTGGTGGCGCTCAGGTTCAGCATAAGAAGGCCTCTCGAAAAAAAGCCCCGCCCCCTGGCGGAGTACGCAGGGGGGGAAAGAAACCAGGGGACGGGGGCAAATCATATGGTAAAGATCGTTAGATGATAATGACGCTGTTTTTCGAACCCAACCCGTTGGAAACGGTTTCAGACGCGTTGGGATCAACCCGCCAGTCGCCGTTAATCACAAACTTGTATTCGTACCGTCCGGGAAGAAGCGGGACCGTGGCGGCATAGGCTCCCCCCTGTGCGCTCTCTTTCAGGGGATTCGCGAGGGTATCCCAGCCATTGAACGTGCCCGCCACAAACACCCCACTGCCGGCCGGAGCCGCCAACCGGAACTGCACTTTTCGCTTTTTGTCGCGAGTCGACGATTCCATATTCCTATCCTCATTCTTTCGGACGAGTGTGGGTCGGTCGCTTGTCATTTTAGTACGCATACGGAAGAGGGTTCTTTCAGCTGAAGAGCCAGTGTTTCGGCTACCACAAATTCATAATCCCGGCCCGTGGGACCCACGAAGGCCGTCTCGAGATCCTGGCCGATCAGGATCGCGGCGACTTCGCGAACGGCCGTGACGAGCACACCGGCCCCGTTGAGAGCGGGGGCCTTGACCACGCCGCCCGTCACCGCCTGGCGGAGCTGCTCGAGCTCGCTGCAACCGGTCTGCGGGAACAGGCGGAAGAGCCGGTTATAGAGAACGGGCGAAAGGGCCAGGGCATAGGGACCATGGAATCCGGCCGCATCCAGCTTGTCCACCGCCAGCAGCACATTGTCCATCGCGCTCCCCACGGCTTTCCAGGGGGTCAGGGCCACCGATTGAACTCCGGGGCCGTTGATCAAGCCGGTCAGCCCCAGCTTCTTGGATCCGTAAAACACCAGATCATCCTCACGGTCGGCGCAGGCCGCGGCCGCCCGAGCGGCGGACACAAGATCCAGCGGCTGGCCCGTTTGCTCGAAAACGGCAATATCCGCGACGCCCAGGGTGAACGGACACTCGATGCCGGATGCCGGCTGATTGCGGCGGACCCGGATCCGGGCGCCGCCCTCTTCCCCGTCAAATTCACAGGCGCCCGCGACAGTGAGCGCGTACCCGTGGGGGCCGTCCACTTCCAGAAGGCGCCGGCCGGCCAGCCGCGCTTTGGCGATCCCGGTCACCGCCGCATCAACCCGCTCCCAGACCCCGGCGCCGAAGGGCGCTTCTTCCCGATGCAAATAAGAGTTACTCATGCGAGATTGCCTCCCTAAGGCTGCCAACCGTGGAGTGCGGACGGGGAACTTCCGCCGGGGGCGGCGGTTCAGGCGGAGTCCTGGAGGCCTTGGTATCGACCTCAGCAGCCCCTTCCTCCATCCGGCCGGTCTCGTCAGGCAGCAGCAAAGCCAGAAGCCGATGAAATTCCCCGGCATGCACGCGCTCTTCATTCGCCACATCCGTCAGCACCTCCCGGGCCAGCGGGCTGTCCGCGACATCGGCAAGCGCCTCGTACAGATGGATGGCTTCCTCTTCGGCCGAAAGCGCCAGACGGATGGCCCGGGTTAGCTCCCCGGGGGTCATTTTACGACCCGGCGTCAAACCCGAAAAAGGATTGAGAAACTCCGGCATATCCGCTCCCTCGTTGCATTGACTAGGGGGGATATTAGCCGAAGGGGGTTCAACCGGCCATCGGGCGCAACCTTGCCGAATCCTTCGAAAAACCTTAAGGCCCGCGCCATCCGCCCGGATCGGCTTGTTTCGAATTTGGAAACATTGGCGTCCGCATGACCGCCGCCGTGCCGGAGCCGGGCTTGGATTCGATGACAAAGGTGCCGCCCAGTCCCTCGACCCGCTCCCTCAGGTTGAAGAGGCCGAAGCCGCCCTCCTGCGGGTGGCGCGGACGCGGCTGCGAGGGGTCGAATCCCGAACCGTTGTCATGCACGCCAATGCTGATCTGGTCTCCGTCCATGCGGGTGACCACGCGGATTGCGGTGGCGCCGGAATGCTTCAGCGCGTTGACAATCAACTCGCGGACGGACTGGAACAGAAGCCCGCGCAGGGGGACCGCCATCGGCGGCAATTCGCCCTCGTTTTCAAGCCGGATGTCAACTTCGTGCTGCGAGCCCAGTTTCTCGACCAGATCGTCCAGGGCCTGCTCCAGGCCCAGTTCGTAAAGCATGGCGGGCGTGAGGTCGGACATCAGCTGGCGGCACTCGGAAATTCCCTCCTTGATCAGGTCGCGGGCCGTGTCGAGCCTTTTCGTCGTCTCGCCATCGGAGCCCGATTCCAGCATTTGGCGCAACGAACCCAGCTTGATATTGGCGAGGGCCAGGCTCTGAATCACGGTGTCGTGGATGTAGCGGGATATGCGGCGGCGCTCCTCCTCCTCCGTGGAGGCCAGGCGGTTGGCGAGTGAACGCAGCCGGTTCTGGTAGAGCAGGCTGGATTCCTCCGCCGCCTTCCGGGCGGTGGCGTCCGAGCCCACGCAGAGAATCTCCTCCACCTCGCCGGCGGCGTTGTACAGAGCCCGGTTTGTCCATTGCACCCAGACGCGGCGGCCGTCCTTGCAGATGTTTTCATTTTCGTTGCTGACAAAAAGCTCGGGATGAGCCCCGATGTTCCGGATCATCTCGGCCAGGTTGCGCCCGCGCGAATCCCGCTCCGGAACGATCGTTCCCACGATCGAGCGTCCGACAATCTCCTCCGCGCGAAAACCAAAAAAGGACTGGGCGAATTCGTTGATGAACGTGACGGTGCCATCCGACCGCCGGCGCATGATAATGCTGTTGGCGCTCTGCACCAGTTCCCGATATTGCTTCTCGCTGGCTTCCAGGGCCAGGCGGGTCTGCTGAAGAGCGGTGATGTCCCGGATCGTAACCACAATGGAAACAGCGGTGCCGTCGGCCCCCCGGATGAAAGCCGTGGCCAGAATGACCGACACCTCGCTGCCGTCCATCGCGCGCAGGCTGAAGGGCTGCGTCTCGGGGAGCCGCCCCTTCAACAGGGTCTCGAAGGAATCGTTAATCATCCCGCGGCTGCACGGGGCAATGTAGTCCTGAAAAAATTCCTTCACGTTGTGGCCGATGCCGGCCTCGGCGGAAAACCCCGCGAGCCGTTCCATGGCGGGATTGGCCAGCAGGATGCGCCCCTGCATATCGAGGATTAAAACGCCTTCGGACATGGCCTGAATGGTGTCGCGGGCCGTGCGCGCCGCGTTGACGGCCGCCTGGGCTTCTATTTCGCGGCGCTGGGCCTCCCGCAGGTTTTCCTCCACGCGCCGGCGGTCGATGGCGTAGCGGATGACGCGGATGATGCTGCGGGCGGAAAGCGTGCCCTTGACGAGATAGTCCTGCGCGCCCTGGCGAATGGCCTGCATGGCCATGTTTTCATCCTCGGCGCCTGTCACGATCACGATCGGAAGCATCGGAGCGGCGGCATGGAGCTGGTCAAGCGTTTCCAAGCCCTTCGCATCCGGCAGTTGCAGGTCCAGCAGCACGGCGTCAAAGTTTTGGTCGGGCAGCGTTCTTAGGGCCTTCCCCAGCCGGTCGACCCAGGTCAGGTCAAACGATTCCGTCTGCCCCCGTGAGAGCATTTCCTGCAGCAGCACGGCGTCGGCCCGGTTGTCCTCGACCAGCAGTATTTTCAGACGCGCGAGATCCGTCATAGCCCACTCCGGACGACGCTGCTCCCGTTTTTATTCGGCTCCGCCTCGATTCTTCGGAAAAAGGCGTCGATGGATCGCACCAGCTCCACGTATCCGGCAAAGGTGCTGGGCTTCACCATGTAGCTCTGGATCGGCATCTGAATGGCGCGGGCCAATTCCAATTCCGACCGGGAACTGCTCAGCAGGACAAACGGAATGGCCCTCCATACGGGATTGGGCAGCACCTCTTCGAGAACCTCCCGGCCGTTTTTAAGGGGCAATTTGAGGTCGAGAACGATTAATTCGGGCGTGAATGACCCCGCGTAGGGCGGTTCCTGCCGGAGATATTTCAAGGCCTCCACGCCATCCCGCACCACATTCATGCGGTATCGGAAACCCAGCTTTTCCAGGGCTTCCTCGAAAAGCACCACGTCTCCGCGATTGTCTTCCACCATTAATATATCCATTGCCTCGCTCCTTACATTCGTGTTTCGGGAAGTGTGAAGTAAAAGGTCGCTCCGCGGCCCTCTTCCGACTGGACGCCGATCCGTCCTCCGTACTGCTCCACGATTTTCTTGCAGATCGCCAACCCAACACCCGAGCCGGGATAGGCTTCGGTCGTATGCATGCGTTGAAAAATCTTGAACAGAAGGCCCTGGTAGGCCGGATCGATGCCGATGCCGTTGTCGCGCACCGTGAAGACCCAACCCGAGGATTCCTCGCGCGCCCCGACATGGATCTCGGGCGGGCGCGCGCCCCTGAACTTGAGGGCGTTGCCCAGCAGGTTCTGGAACAACTGGACCATCTCGGTCCGGTTCGCCCGGATCACGGGAAGCGGGTCCCGAGTGATAGCCGCCTCGGATTCACGGATCGCCACGCTCAGGTTGGACTGCGCCTCATCCAACACTTCCGACAGCGCCACCACCTCGATGCTTTCGTCGCGCCCGATGCGGGAGTACTCCAATAGATCGTCGATGAGCCGCTGCATTCGCCTGGCCGCGTCCGACGCGAATCCGATGTACTCCCGCGCCTTCTCGTCGAGTTGCGACTCGTACCGATCCCGGAGCAAGCCCATGAACCCGGTCACCATCCGCAAGGGTTCCTTCAAGTCGTGGGAGGTCACATGGGCAAACTGTTCCAGGTCCTGGTTGGACCGGGCCAGCTCGCGGGCGGCCCGAAGGGCGGTATTGCGGGCGTCGACCAGGGACTCCTCGGCCTTCTTCCGCTGGCTGATGTCCCGGATCGCCGTCACCCGCACCGAGTGTTTCTTGAAATCGACCATCTTGCCGTGCGCCTCCACGTAAAAAACAGTCCCATCGGCCCTCGTCATGCGGTAATCGAGCTGGCCCTCCAGCCCCCCGTGAAGGTTGCGAAGCACCCTCTCACGATCCTCCGGCACGAGAAAAACGGATAAGGACTCGCCAATTAGCTCGGCCCGGCGGCGCCCGAGCATCGCCAGGAGCTGCTCGTTGACATCGACGATACGGCCGTTCTCGGTGATGATAATGCCCTCGAAGGTGGCTGCCGCGAGTGTCCGAAATCGCTCCTCGCTTTCCTGGACCTGTTCCCGGCTCTGGTGGGCGCTTCGGAAAAGGACATCAACGGGGCGCATAAGGGCCTCCTCCACCAGGGCTTTATAAACAAGATAAAAGGCCAGCGCCTTGAAAAGATGGCTCGCGATAATGGCGCACTTACCGGCCATAGGCGGGATAAACAAAAGCTCCGCCGCCACCATGCAGGCAAGTGAGGCCGCCATGAACCGCAAAACCCGCCTGTGCAGATACGCGCGAACCAGCCGCATCAGGCCCATGCCGGCCAGGAACAAGCCGATCACCACCCATTGCGAGACGGTTTTAAACGGCGTGGCCGTTGCTTCCGCCCCTTCCACGACACAGGCGGGAAAACCCGGCAGGCCGGGCCACGGGCGGAAAATCGACAGCATCAGCAACACGACGACAACGGCAAAGACCGGCACGGAGAACCGGGCCAGCCGCGGCCGGTTCATGAAGAACGGCACGAGAAGAAGCGAGCCGGCCTGGACAAAGCGGCCGGCCATCCACAACTGCATCGGCACGTTGATTGTGGCTTCCTGCCCCCCCCCCATATCCTTGAATGCGATGGCATGGAACAAGTCGATGCTGCCCGATGCCGCGTAGGCCGTGGCCACGAACAACGGAAACCCGCTGTCCAAGCGCGCGCGCATATTCCAGACCAAAAGGAAGGCGGACAGGGCCACGCTAATGGAAAAAAACTCCACGAGCACATGCAAAAGCGGATAATTCGCCAGTCCCAGAAAATAAAGAGGAATCATGACGGCCGCCACCGCGAAGAGTTCGATGGCCACCTCGAATCCGCCCCGTTCTTCGTGATCGTAGAGGCTTGGTTTGGTGTTGGTCCGTGTCACAAAATGGCCTTCGCCGTATCGGGTAGTGTGAACGTGAAGGTGGAGCCTTGGCCAGCCCGGGATTCCACCCAGATCCGCCCGCCGTGGCGCTCCACCACTTTTTTACAGATTGCCAGCCCCACCCCGGTGCCGCTGTATTCCTCCGCCGTGTGCAGACGGTTGAAAATCTTGAAAATCCGCTCCGTGAACTGCGCCTCAATCCCGATGCCGTTGTCGCTCACCGAAATGAGCCAGCACCGGTCCTCCCGCCGAACGCCGATGTTCACTTCGGGAGACCGCCCGGCGCAAAACTTGATGGCATTTCCAATGAGATTCTGGAACAACTGCGTCATTTCCAGCACATTCACCGTCACCTCGGGAAGGGCGTCATGGGTGATCCGGGCGCCGGAATCCTCAATGCCGCTCTTGAGGTTCATCAGGGCGTTCTGCAAGGCGCACCCCAGACAAACGCGCTCCCGCTCGCCGCCCTGGCCAACACGTCCGTAACAGAGCAAATCGTCGATCAGCCGCTGCATCCGCGCGCCGGCATCGATGGCAAAATCGATGTATTCCCCCGCCTTCGCATCCAACTGCCCCTGCGCCCGGTGCTTCAGAAGGCTCATAAACCCCGTCACCATGCGCAGGGGCTCCTTGAGGTCGTGCGAAGCGACGTGCGCAAACTCTTCCAGTTCATGGTTCGAGCGCGACAGCTCGCGTGCCGCGGCATCATGCGCGTCCCTCAGGCGGATGGCGCCAACCCCGTAGGCCAGATCCCTGGAGAGTTCCGTCAGCAGATCGAGCTCGTCATCCGAAAAAGGATCGATTTTGTTGGAATAGATCGAAATGGCCCCGAACGGGCGGCCGTCGGACAGCAGCGGCAACCCGACGCACGAGGCTTGGGAATGCGGGTCGGATTCGGCGAACGGGTTTCGGATCACCACGGGTTTTCCCGTCCGAATAGCCTCGCCCGCGGCCGGCCGAGACGGCGCCTCGTCGTCAATACGAATGGTCTCGGCCTTCAAAACGCCCTCCTCAAATCCGGCCCATGCCACGGGCATGACGAATTTTTCAGCCTCGGACCGGACATAGCCGATCCAGACGCGGACATATCCGCACTCGACCACGATCCGGCAAACCTCGTGCAGGTAATCCGCTTCGTGCGTGGCGCGCAGCAGGGCCGAATTGCTGGCGCTCGTGGCCTTCAAAATGCGGTTCAGTCGGTACAGTTCGGCTTCCCGAATCTGGCGGTCGCTGACATCGCGCAAAACGGCCATGGTCGCGTTTTCCCCCCCGACGCGGATGAAGCCGGACGTCATCTCCACAACGACCCCTGAACCGTTCGGGCACCGGATGCGGAATTCGATGTTTTTATCCGCACGCCCCTCACGGACCGTTTTTCGGAACAGATCGTTCATGCGTTTCTGGTCCGCCGGATCCACCCAATCGCCCAAATGGCGGCTCAGCAGCCCCCCGGGCAGCGCCAGCCCGAAGAGCTTCAGGCAGGCCTGGTTGACAAACAGGCATTTGCCGGCCTTGTGCACCAGCACGGCGTCGGGCAACAGGTTCAACAGCGTCTGGTACCGCGCCTCGCTCTCGTGATAGGCCGTCTCCATGGAACTGCGCAGAATATGGGTCCCCTTCCCCTCGACCAGCAACGCGGTCACCAGGTATATCACGCCCAGGTACTGCGACGAACGGCCCAGCCAGTTAAGGGCGGTGCCGGGCGGTACCAAGGCAACAAAGGCAAGCCCGAGCGCAATCAGGACCGTTCCCATGCCGTACCAGACCAGGGGCGGGCGCTCCCGCCGCCAATACAGAAAGCAGAAACCGCCGCCCGCCACGGTGAACTCCAAAATGGCAATGCCCATGACGACCTGACGAATCGGGGTGGGCCCCGACAGAGCCGTGTAGAAAGAGGGAAGCACGCCCGCCAAGACAATGCGGACCAGCAACACGACGAGGACCAGAAGCGCTCCGTAAGCGTAAAACCCGTGGCGCGGGGCTTCGGGCACGGGATCAATCTTACGAAGCAAACAGGAACAGGCGGATGCGAGAACGAAGGCGCCTGCCGCCATGGTCAGGAGCGCGTAAACGGTTAAGGCAAAATCCAGCCACTGAAGCATCATCCCCACAATCAGGTTGGCGCACGCGTACAAAAGCGTTCCGCATCCGAGGAACAGGACCGCCCTCCGACCGGTGCTGCCGTATTCCCGCAGGCACAAATAGGTGATCAGCAGGCAGGCCGAACCGCTGAACAGGGTGTTCAGCGTCGCCAGTAGAACAACGGAGTCATTCCCTAAAACGGACACAGACGCGTTCAGCGTTTGACCCAGAATGAGAATAACAGCAAAAGGGAGCCAGGCCAGACGCCTCGCCCACAAATCCCCAACGCTCTTTTTTTCGCTCTCCGTCAAAGGGCGGCCCCCCTAGGACCGACAACGGGTTCGCTTCCGATTGCCCACCTTAGCGCTTAATCCTTATTGGACAAGCGCAATTGCCACAGATACCGCTAAGATAATCCCGCGGAGGGGGCGTGGACATCAGGGCTTTCCCTGATATCCCCTCCTCCAATTCCTTAGCCGTTGGTTGCGTAGGAGGGACCTTACAGGCTTCTGTTTCTCAACTTTGGGCGGCCACCGGCCGGCCCCGCAAGGCGGTGCGATTGGGTCTGACAGCTTTGAACCGGTCGCGGGAGAGCAACCACTCGTCCCGGTCGACCTCCGGCCGATGCCAGGGAGCCGTCTGGCTGCCCCGCAACCCATTGCGCCGGTTTTCCGTTAACGCGGGATCTTCTTGACGTGCACGCATCGTTTTCCAGGATCTTGACATGTCCGTTTTCCCCTACTGTTGCAGGGCCAATTCCTTTTCCTTCACCGCCGGACGTCCATCCCCCCGCACATAGAGGGCCGCGAACTGCTTCGCGAACTTCTCGAACGGAGTTTCGGTGGTGTTCCGGTCCGAGCGCACCAGGCCCGATGTGACGCGCCCCTCGTTAAACGCCTTATACATTTCGGCATACAGCCTCGCGACATCCCGGGAGATGCCCGCGTTGATCATCGCGCTGCAGGTTTCCTCGTAAGAAAACTCCACATACTGCAGGGTCGGCTGCCCGATCGCCTTCCCCAGAATGCGTGTCATCTCCCGCATGGTCAGGTCCCGCTGGCCCAAAAGCTCCCGCACCGAAATCTCCTTGAACGTGAGAAACAGCAGGTTTTCCGCGGCCGCGCGGGCCACGTCCTCCACGGCAATAACAGGGAAACGAAGGTCGCCTTTCAGAGGCGTGCCGTTGATGCCGTTGGCCTTGATCAAATCGATATTAAAAAGCAGGTTTTCCATGAAAAAGGCCGGCCGCAGGTGCATCACATGGAGCCCCGACAGGGCGTTCAGGCGCTCTTCCTGCTCATGCAACCCGGCGATGAGCCCCGTGCGGTCGTTCAGATGCGCCCCCAGACTGCTCAGGTTGACGACATACCGGACGCCCGAATCCACCAGCGAGGCGGCGATGGCGGTGCCGACCCTCGTTTGGAATGCCCGGAAATCGCGCGCATAGGGTTGCGGCGGAATCATGGTGAAAACAGCCTCGGCTCCCGAAAAGGAGCGGGCCACGAACGCGGGATCTTCCAGGCTGCCGATCATCGGCTGGGCCCCCATCTTCACCAGCGCCTTCAACCGCTCGGAATTGCGGCCCATAGCGCCCACCGCCTTTCCGTGCTCGAGCAGACTCTCGGCAATGAGGCGGCCCACATGGCCGGTGGCTCCGACAATAACGTACATGGCTGCCTCGCTCCTTTGGTGGCGCGCTGTTCCTAATCACAGGTTGCGCGCTCATCTTAGAAGCAGGCGGGATCGGCACCCATCGGGCAAAAACTCAAAGCTCCCGTTTAAAATCCTGAAGCGACCGTTTCCACTTCCATTCTTCCACCGCGCAGAAGACACACGGCACGATGAACAGCGTAATCAGACTCACCGCCATTCCTCCGACCGAAGGAATCGCCATCGGCTTCATAACGTCCGAGCCGCGACCGGTCGCCCAGAAGATGGGCATGAGCCCGAATACCGTCGTGGCGGACGTCATCAAACAGGGGCGGATGCGTTTCAGTCCCGCGGCCAGGGTCGCGGCCCGGATCTCCGCGACGGACGCGAACCGGCGTCCCTCAAACACACTTTCCAGATAGGTGGCCATGACCACGCCGTCGTCATCCACCACCCCGAAGAGGACCAGAAACCCGACCCAGACCGCCACCGACAGGTTCACGCCCCACAAGCCCAGCATAATGAAGCCGCCGCAGGCGGAAGCCAGCACGCCGAAGAAAATAACCGGGGCAATCCACCAGCGGCTGAAACCCAGGAACAGCATCACGAACATGATGAACAACGTGACGGGAACAAGGATCCTCATGCGGGCGGTGGCGCGAACCTGGTTCTCAAACTGGCCCGACCACTCCCAGTAGTACCCCGCCGGAAGCGTCAGCCGGCCGTCCCGGACCGCCTGCTGAAGCAGGGCCTCGGCGTCGTTGACGACGGAGACCTCGTCACGGTCCCGGGTGTTCATGGTGACATACCCGACCAGCAACCCCCTTTCGCCCTTGATCTCCTGGGGACCCAGAACCGTTGTGATCGCCGCCAGCTGGGTCAGCGGCACCTGCGCCCCCGTGGAGGTGGGCACGCTGATGCGCTGGATCGCCTCGGCGTCCTCGCGAAAATCGCGGGCCAGGCGGATGCGGATGGGATAGCGCTCGCGGCCCTCAACCGACTCCATCAGGTTCACCCCGCCCAGGGCCATCTCGATGACGTCCTGCACATCGCGGATGTTGATGCCGTAGCGGCCGATGCGTTCGCGGTCAATTTCGATCTGGATGTAAGGCTTGCCGACGATACGATCGGCGACAATATCCGTCGCGCCGGGCACATCGCGCAGGAGCCGCTCGATCTGGAGGCCCACGCGTTCAATCTGGCGCAGGTCGGCCCCGAAAATCTTAACGCCCATCATGGCGCGGAAACCGGTCTGGAGCATCACCAGGCGAGTCTGAATGGGCTGGAGAAAACTGGGCAACACGCCGGGAATCGCCGTTTTCTCCTGAAGTTCGGCGAGGATCTCATCCTTGCCGATCCGGCGTTCTTCGGGCCAGATCCACCCCAGCGGCGTCCGGAAAAAACCGGGCCATCCTGAAAAAAACCGTTCGACCGAACGCCGGCGCCACTGATTCTCGGGCTTGAGGATGATGATGCTCTCCATCATGCCGACAGGTGCGGGGTCGAGAGCCGAGTCGGCGCGGCCGATCTTACCCACAACCGATTCGACCTCGGGAACGCTGGCGATGGCCCTGTCCTGCATGCTGTTCACCTGCACAGCCTGCGAGAGCGAGCCTTGCGGCAACAGCGATGGCATGTAGAGAAACGAACCCTCGTCCAGCGGGGGCATGAATTCGCGGCCCAGTCCGGGAAGGATGCGGGTCTCCCGCAAAACGGTCGCCCCGGAGGCGGCCTCGGCGGCGCGTTCCCCGGGGTCGGGTCGGCGCCACAGGAGGCGGAAACGTTCGGCGCCCTCCTTGTCACGCACCCATTCCCAGCGGAGTTGATCGAACTCGACGAGCGGGCGGACGAGGATGGCCCCGGGCGGGGCGTGCATAAGCGCCTTGAGTTCGGGCGAGGCCGGCGCACGGGCGAACAGGTTGATGGCCGCCTCCACCGGGTAGAGTGTCTTGCCCACGCCCAGCCAGACACTCAGGCCGACGAGCAGCAGGAGCAGCGGCGCGGCGAGGAATGTCTTCTTGTTCGCGAGAACCCAGCCCAAACTCGCGCTATATCCCCTTCCTATCAGACGCGAGACGGGGTTCTCCTCCAGCGGCACAAACCGTTCCCGGGTCATGCGGACCACACAGAGGGCAACCCCCACCCCGACGGCGGCGGCAATCAGCCAGCCCTCGCCGTGCCCTTGGGCCAGGCCCCAAACAAACGCCGCGTGCGTGGCGAGTGCCGCCAACAGGCCCACGCCCAAAGCGAGCGCGGCGGTCACGGGCTTTCGCCATTTGATCGGACGATAGAGCAGATAACAGAGAAACGGAACGACCGTGATTGCGAGAACGACGGAAGAGCCGATCGCAAAGGTCTTTGTGAACGCCAGGGGTTGGAACAGCTTGCCCTCCTGATCCGTGAGGAAGAAAACCGGAATGAACGAGACGAGGGTGTTGGCTACCGCGGTTATGATCGCGCCGCCGACCTCCGTCGCGCCTTCATAAATGATCGCCAGGTGCCCCTTTTCGCTTTTCTCCCGCTCGGTCGCCGAGGCGACGTGCCGGTAGATGTTCTCCGACATGATGATTCCCATGTCGGCCACATCGCCAATGGCGATGGCCAACCCAGCCAGGGACATGATATTGCTGTCAACGCCAAACAGGTACATGAGGATGAAGGTAAGCGCCACGGCCAGCGGAAGCGTGGCGAGCACCGTCGCGGTCGCCCGCAGGTGGAGCAGGAAGAACAGGATCACGAGAGCCGCGAGCAACGCCTCCTCGGACAGCGCTTTTTTCAGGGTGTCCACAGTCTCGTTGACAATGGTTGTGCGGTCGTAGAAGGGTACGATGCGGACCCGCGCCACACGGCCGCCCGCGAGCGTTTTGACCGGCAGACCGGGCTCGAGCTGGGCGATCTTGGCCTTGACCCGCCTCATCACCTCCCGGGGGTTCTCGCCGTAGCGCATGAGCACCACGCCGCCAACCGCCTCCACGCCGCCCTTGTCCAGCGCGCCGCGGCGGAAATCCGGGCCCATCTGCACGGTGGCGACGTTGCGGATCGTGAGCGGCGTGCCGCCCTCCTGGCGGATGACAATACGCTCCAGATCCCCGGCCGTCTTGATGAACCCCACGCCCCGGATAAAAAACTCAACGCCGTTGTTCTCGACAACCTTGGCGCCCACGTCGATGTTGCTCTTGCTGACAGCGGCATACACGTCCATCAGCGTGACCCGGTGGGCGCGGAGCTTGTCGGGATGAATGTCGATCTGGTACTGCTTGACAAACCCGCCGATGCTGGCAACCTCACTCACCCCCTCGACGGCGTTAAGCTGGAAGCGCACGTACCAGTCCTGGATCGAGCGCAGTTCGGCGAGATCGAACCCCTCGCCCTCCACCGTGTACCAATAAATCTGGCCCAGCGCCGTCGCATCCGGCCCGAGCACCGGCGTGACGCCCGGAGGCAGGCGCTGCTGGGCCACGTTCATGCGCTCCAGCACGCGCGAGCGGGCCCAATAGTAGTCCACATTGTCCTTGAAAATGACAAAGACCATCGAGAAGCCGAAACCCGACATCGACCGGATCGACTTGACGCCCGGCGTACCCGTCAGGCTGGTCGTAAGGGGAAACGTGACTTGGTCGTCCACATCCTGCGGGCTGCGGCCCGCCCAGTCGGCGTAAACGATGACCTGCTTCTCGCCGATGTCCGGAATCGCATCCACCGGCGTGCGCAGAACGGCAAAATACCCCCCCACACACAGTCCGGCCATGATGAGCACCATCAGGAACGGATTTTTGAGACACCATCGGATGAGGCTGTTGACCATTTCGAAGCCCTTTCCGTTAATGCGCGTGGGGCGCGGCACTGTCCATCAGGCCGCCGGGATAAAACAGGCTCGGTTGCCCGCTGATCTGGAACTGGCTGTCAATGAGAAATCCGCCGCGGGTCACCACACGCTCGCCATCGGCAATACCCGAGAGCACCGGGACGAATTCACCGGCGGGCGGACCCGTGACGATCTCCCGCGGCTCGAACAGGCCGCGGGATTTCTCGACATAGACGATCCGCCGCGTGCCGCTGTCAAGCACCGCACTGGCCGGCACGGCGAGCAGCCCGACTCCGGCGGCGGCCGGCGACGACGGAACCGGTACGAGTTTCATGTTGCAGACGGGACAGTTGCCCGCCTGGTCATACGTCTTTTCCCCCTCGCATTTCATGGGACAGAAAAACGTCGGCGCCGGCGGGGGAGAAACTTCGGGGGAACCGGTCCCGGCAGCGGCAGGTTCCAGGCCCGGGATCCGTTCCAGGGGCATCTCGCAGAACGGGCAAGGGCCGGGTTGGCCGGCCAGCACCTGCGGATGCATCGGGCAGGAATACCTGCCTTCGACGCCCGTGGGCGCGGCCCGGCCATCCCCGGCCAGGGCCGATTGGATCACCGCGCTCACGAACATGCCCGGCTTGAGCGCGTGATCCGCATTCTCCACGTGGACCGGCACCCTTACCGTCCGCGTTTCCTCATTCACGATCGGCTGGACGAAGGTGACCCGCCCGTCAAACACGCGACCGGGAAGGGCCTCGGCGATGATTTCCACCCCCTGCCCGTAGCGGACCCACGGAAGGTCCACCTCGTAAATGTCGAGATACACCCACACGGTGTCGAGGTTGGCGATGCGGTAGAGCGCATCACCGGCCTTGAATGAGCTGTTCTGCACGATCGACTTCTCGATGACCGTTCCCTGAATGGGCGAGTAAAGCGTGATGCGGTCGGCCACGACATTCTTCCCGACCAGGTCCGCGATCTGATTCGTGGTGAGCCCCCAACGCTGCAGCTTGACTTTGGCCATCTCCGCCAGGCGATCCGCTTTGCCGTCCGGCCCGCTGCTCAGGGCGACCAGCAATTCCTGTTGAGCCACCAGAAGCTCCGGGCTGTAGATCTCGGCGAGATGGTCGCCGGCCCTGATTTCCACGCCGGTGAAATCGACGAACAACCGCTCGGCATAGCCGTCGATGCGCGCGGTGATCGTGGCGAGCGACGACTCGTTGTACTGGATCTTGCCGACCGCCCGCAGCTCACGCGACAGCTCCCGCCGGGTCACCGGCGTGGTCTCCACGCTGGCCATCGTCATGGCGTGTTCGGAAAGCTCAAGCATAGGCTCTCCGCCCGAACCGGTTTGCGCCGCGGCAGCGACGATAAGAGGCATCTCACAGATTGGGCATTTTCCGGGCTTAGGCAGCCGGATCTGGGGGTGCATGGAGCAGGTCCAGGTTTCGTCCACCGCGGCCGCCGCCGTGACGGCCGGCGTTTCGGAAGCCGGAGGCGGAGAGGCGAGGCAACCCCTCCACAAAAATCCAACAGCCAGCCCCAGCAACGCGACAGCGAGGAGGCGTCTTTTTCCCGAGATTACTTTGCCTGCCGTATCATTCATGCTCAGCATTCCTTGTTGTTCTGCTCGGCGTACGCCCCCCCGCCCCAACGACGCGGTCCGCGCGACGCTGGTCTTCCGTCGTATCCCCGTCGTCCCCGGGAACCCGGCTACTTCTGCTGTCTGCAAACCGGACATTTCTCAACCATGGCTTGGCAGTGGTCGCAGACGTGGACCATCGTGCCAATATCATCGCCCAGGAAGACTTGGACGCCCGTCGGCAGCAGAGGATCAATCTTCGTAACCGTCTTGCACGAGGGGCAGATGTCCTTCGTGAAAATCATGCCCTTAATCGGGGCCGTCCGCGTCTCCATCTTGCAGGTCGGGCACACGGTGCTGTTTTCCGCTGAAACCACCTTGCCAGAGGTCTGGCACCCGATCGTCAAAGACAGACCGCCAAGAACGAAAACCGCGAGTGCAATCTTCGCGAGACTCGAAACTATTCGCTTTTTCATTAAATATTTTCCTGTTGTTGTAATTTGCCATCCGTCGTGAATCGAGCCGTTCAAGTGCCAAACTCCTCCTTTCCAATCACCCGCTATCGCGGGGGCGCGCGCCTCTGCCGTGGCCAGGCCATGGCTTCACGGCGGAGGCGCTGCCTTCGTGTCCGAGCCGACAGCCCGCTCCAAACGGGCGATTTGCATACCGATCGTGCCTTCGGTCATGGCGACCATTTTCTTCACCTCCAGCAGGAAGCGCTGGCTTTCCAATAAATCCATGAAATCCACCTGGCCCGTGCGGTAGCCCGCTTCGCTGGCGCTGAAGCGCGCCTCCGCCTGAGGCAGCAGTTCGGTGCGGTAGAGCTCCAGCGTGCGCCGGGCAGTCCGGAGTTTGAAGGAGGCATCCTGCACGTCGAAAGCGCTTTGCCGTTCCGCGGCTTCGCGCGCCGCCTCGCTGGAGTCCCGCATCTTCTCCGCTTCGCGCACGCCGGCGCGGTATTTCGTCCGCCACACCGGCAGGTCCATGCTCACGGTGAACATCACCATGTCGTCGTCAGGTCCCAAGTCGCGGTATTCCAGGCCGAGTTTGTAGTCCGGTATGGCTTCCTTCGCCATCAGCCGCTTCTCCAGCTGGTACCGGTCAACCTGCGCCTGCGCGGCCTGGACCTCCGCGCGGTTCGTGACCGCAAGAGCAAAGAGCGCCTCGGCGTTCCCGCCGAATCCATTATCGGGGGGTATGGCGACGGGACCCAACGGGCTGTCCGCCCGGCGATTAAGAAGGGTGTTCAGACTGGCTTTAAGAGAAGCTTCCTGGTCCTGCACCTCGAGGATCTTCTGCTTGAGCATCGTGATCTCGGTTTGCGCCTTGATCACATCGGCCTGGGGGCGCTCGCCGGTGGCGTACAGGGTTTCGGCGACGGTTGCGAGGCGGCGGACGACTTCCTGATCTTCCCGCGTAATCGCAAGGGAACGCTGCACGGCATAAAGATCATAGAAACGCTCCTTGACCCTCATGACCACATCCCGGGTCATGGCCTCCAGCTCGCGCCGCATGATCTCGGCGTCCTTGGCGGCAATGCCTTCGCGCAGGCCACGCTTGCCCAGCCAGGGGAATTCCTGCTGGACCATGTACCGCTTTTCGTTTGTGTCGGGCCATGTGTCGGCGCTGGCCATGTCCATGCCGCCGACGGAGAGCATCGGGTTGGGCAGCGAACCAACCTGGGCGGGGCGCTCCCGCATGGCCTCCCAGCGGGCGCGGAGGCTCTTCAAGTCGGCGTTATCGCTGACCGCCAACTCCACGGCCGCGTTAAGCGTGAGGTTGGTGCCTGGCGCCGGCGCCGCCGCGACGGCAATTCCCACCAGTAGCCCGAAGAGGACCATGGCTCAGGGCTTCTTTTCGGGGGCGGGTTTGACCGTTTCCAGGGTCACGCCCTCTTTTTCGAGCTTGGCCCGGTAGGTCGCGAAATCCTTTTTCAAGGGGGCGATGCAGCCTTTGCAGCAGATGTAGATGCGTACGCCGTCCTGTTCGACAAACAGCTCCTTGTTGATGGCCCCGCCCATGACCGGGCAGTTGGTTTGAGCCTGTACGGCAACCGAAGCGGACTGAACGGTGCCGGCTTTGGCACTCTCCTGGGCGGAAGCTAACAGGGTGGAAAGCAGGACGGTTCCGGCGATCATCATGACGATCTTCTTCATGGCGCTATCCTTTCGTTGCCTTGTCAGTGCGACTCTTCCTGCGCATCGTGCGCGCTTTTTTCGGCGAGATGCATCATGGCGTGGTCGATGTCGCCCATTTTGCGATAAAGATCCGCCTGTATCAAGCACACTCCGATGATATACATGACTAAGGCTATCAACAATAGAATTTTAAATGCTGGCCGGACTTTTGTTTCGCTCATCGTCTTTTCTCCTTTATCAATCGAGAAGGGATGCGCTGATCTCACGGGCAATTTCGACCCACCGCTTGACCCGCTTCGGATCGCCTTCCACCGTCTCCACGTCCTTCAACGTAACATCCACAGGGTAGCCCCTGCATGCCTCCAAGTCGCGTTTCATGATGCGCCGGATGCGCGCCTCATACCTCCCCTCCCTTTCGAAAAGACTTATACTAGACCAACGCCGTTCGCGTTAAAAGCGTTCTATTGTCAACCATGTTTATAAATCATGTTGACAATAGAGGGCCGATGAAATAGCGTAGTCCGCCATGACCGCAAAAAAAGAAGAGCCCAACACCCTGCTGGAGCGCCTGCGTGCCAATCCCCAGCTCTGGCTATCGGGCCAGGATCTCTGCGTCGCCCTCAACTGCTCGCGCACCGCCATCTGGAAACAGATCAAAAACCTGCGCCACCAGGGCTACTTGATCGAAGCCCGCCCGCGCCTCGGCTACCGCCTCGCCTCCTCCCCCGAAGCCCCCCTGCCCGCCGAAGTCCTCGCTCGCCTCACCACCCGCACCCTCGGCCGCCACCTGCTCTGGCTGCCGGACGTCGACTCCACCAACCGCTGGCTCACCGAAAAGGCCGATGCCGGCACCCCCGAAGGCCTCGCCGTCACAGCCGACACCCAGACCGCCGGCCGCGGCCGGCTCAACCGCGACTGGTTCTCCCCCCCCGGCCTCAACCTCTACGCATCTCTCCTCCTGCGGCCCGACGTGCCCCTCGACCGGGTCGCCTCGCTCTCCATCCTGCTCGGCCTGGCGGTTCGCCGCGCGGTCCGCTCCCTCGCCCCCGAACTCGAGCCCCGCCTGAAGTGGCCCAACGACATCTGGCTCGGCGGCCGCAAACTCTGCGGCATCCTGTGCGATATGCGCGCCGAACCCGACCGCGTGCGCCACGTGGTTGCCGGCATCGGCATGAACGTCAACACCGGGTTGCAGGATTTTCCGCCCGCCCTCCACGCCACGGCCACCTCCCTGCGCCTCGCCGCCCATCGCTCCTTCTCCCGCGCCGCGGTGCTGGCCGCCCTCCTCAACGCGCTGGAACCCGTTTACCACGAGTGGGTCCGCACGGGCCTCGCCTCATTCGCCGACGAACTGATCGAGGCCGACCTGCTGAAGGGCCATCGCATCACGCTCTCCCAGGGCGAACGCACCCTCGAAGGCCGGGCCGACGGCATCGCGCCCGACGGCTCGCTGTTGCTCGCCGGGCGGGCGGGCACCACCTCCGTCTATTCGGGCGACGTCCACATCGAATCCATTTCCGGCCTTAAGAAAAGAACTTAACCCAAGGCTGCCATGTTCCCGACCCGCACACACCTCCTCACCCTCTCGCTCACCGGCTGCGCCGCCATTCTTCTGGCGGCGCCCGAGGCCTCCCCGGTCATCGACGTGACCGCCAACCGGCTCGACAGCAACTCCTACACCTCCCCCTACGGTGAACTCGCCGTCGCCGAACAGGCCGCCTCGATTCCCGGCGTGCGCCTGCTGCGCCAGGGCCTGGGCTCTCCCCAGGCCGACCTGCGCATACGCGGGGGGGCCTTCAGCTCCTCCGGCTTTGCCCTCGAAGGCCTCGCCCTCTTCAACCCCCAGACCGAGCACTTCCACGCCGACCTGCCGCTCGTCCCCCTGATGATCGACTCACCGCGCCTGCTCACCGGTATGGAACAGTTCCGGCAGATGTCCGGCCACGCCTCCGGAACGGTGGCCGTGGATCTTGCCGTGCCGGAGGATTACGCCAAGTTCGACCTCACCGCCGGATCCGAGGGCTTCTTCGCCCCCGCCGCCTCTTTCGGTTGGAACCGACCCGCCGAAAGCGGCGCCACGCGCAGCGGCGCGGTTTTCGCCCAGCATGACCAGATCGACCAGACCGACGGGTACGCCGACAACGACCTCTCCCGCTGGTCGGCCGGCGCCCTGCTCCAGCACTCCGACACCCAGCAAACCGCGCTGGGCTCCCTGCTGGGCGCCTTCTCGACCAAGCGCTTCGGGGCGCGCGGCTTTTACGGCGCGCCCGCCTCCCTCGCCTCCGAGGAGGAAGTCTCCTCCTCCCTCCTCCTCGGAAGTCTGCGCAGCCTGAATACCGCCTTGCCCGCGCGCCTGAGCGCGGCCTGGCAGCATGGCGACGACCGCTACTGGCTCGACCGCAACGACCGCGACCTCTACTACAACCACCACCGGACGGACGACCTGGCCCTCCATGCCGACACCGCCCCGCGCCTGTCGCCGGAATGGGCACTGCCCCTGCGCGCCGACATTAACAGCGAACGAATCGACAGCGAGTACCGCGGACGCATCCCCAGCACCGGCCTGGGCAACCACTCCCGCAACCGCCTGGCGCTGGGCGCCGTTCCGGAGTGGACGCGAGGGGACTTGACGGTGTCCGCCGGCGGCGCGGGCGAATGGTTCGACACTGACAAGCCGGCCTGGCTGCCGGCCGCCGGCGTTAGCTGGAAAGCGGCACCCGGCCACGCCCTCTTCGCCGCCGTCACCACCGCGGTCCGACAGCCCTCGTACACGGAGCTGAATTACGACTCCCCGGGCAGCCTCGGCAACAACAACCTGAAGCGGCAGGAGTCCCTGCGCGCCGAGGCGGGCTGGCACTTTGAGAATGCGCGGGACCGCGTCGGCGCCATGCTGTTCCAGGACGACGCCCGCCACGTGGTCGACTGGGTCCGGGCGGACGCCGCAGCCCGCTGGACGGCGGTCAATCTGGGGCATGTGCGCACCCGCGGCATCCTGCTCCACGGAAGCCGAAAAATCGGGGACCGGTTCAGCCTGAACGCCGAATACCTGGGGCTCGACAAGGAGAGCGACGACCCCGTCTTTGCAAGCCGCTATGCGCTCGATTACGCCCGCCACGACGTGCGCGCCGGCATCCGGTTCGACCCGGTCGCGAACTGGCGCATCGGCCTATGGCAGACGGCGGCCTTCCACCGCGAGAATCCCGCTCGAACGGGAAGCGACACGGACTGGGAATCAAACCTCGAGGCTCAATGGCGCCTAAGCCGCCTGGGCATGATCCTCTCGGCCGGCGTGGCAAACGTGTGGGACGACGACTTCCAGGTCCTCCCGGGCCAGCCCCCGGCGGACCGGCGGGCCTACCTCTCGGCCAGCATCACGCTCTAGCCCGAATTCGTCCATTTCGCTAAAGGGGCATAGGGGTCAAGTCCCGACAAACGACAAAACTTTTTTCACTTGAGCGGCAATCTGCTTGAGTTCTCGCTCTTCCCTCATGCGTTTTTCCATCCGCTCAACTGCTTTGCCCGCCGCCCGGTGATCCGCCACGCCCGCCGCCTTTGCGATCTCGGGCAACGTCAGACCTGTTTGGCGCCGGGCCAACCACAGCACCACATCCCGCCCCCAATCCCTCTGCCCATCCCGGAACGCCTCCCATTTCTCGCCCTTGATCTCCTCCACCGCGCGCCTGACTTCCTCGAACCCCGGCCGCGTCAACCGGACCGGGTTCAGGTGAATATACCGTAAGCCCCCTGTGAACCCGGTGGCGCGGCATATGTAGCGCGAAAAGAGCGGCGGGAATTCTGAGGCTTACCGGCTCTGTTGCCGCGATTTCAACCAAGCGGCGGGCAGGAGTTCGTTCAGCCGAGCGACCGGATGGCCCATGATGCGGTCGTAGATGTCGTGGAGATATTCGTAAGGGTTGGCCCCGACGGCCTTGGCGCTTTGAAGGAAGGTCATGGCCATGGCGCAGGCCTTCCCACCGCGCGGCCCTCCGACGAATAAAAAATTCTTCCGGCAGATTGCCAGAGGCCGGATGGCGTTCTCGGCGGTGTTGTTGTCGATTTCTAACCGCCCGTCGGTCGTGTAGCGATAGAGCGCAGCCCGCTGATTGATGGCGTAGCCTATGGCTTTGGCCAGGAGCGATGAGGGCAGGATCACCCGTTCGGCCACGATTTCGCCGATCCGTTCATAGAGCTTGTCGAGTATGGGGACCGACTCGGCTTGGCGGACATCAAGTCGTCGATCGGGCTTTTCCTTCCGGATGCGCGCCTCGATCTTGTAGAGCGAGCCGATGCGAAGCAGGATATCGGTGCACGGCAAGCGGGCCGAGTCGAGCGCTTCGTCCCATTTTCGCCTTGCATGAGCCCAACAACCCACCTCCAAAATTAGTTCCGAAAAGTCGAAGAGGTGGTCATAGCCGGAATAGGCGTCGGCATGAACAAAGCCGGCGTATTTGGAGAGGATTTGGGCGGGGCGCTCCTTGCGCCGGTCTTCGGTAAAATCGAAGTACCGATAGGATGGTCCGCACCCGCCCACATAAACCCACATGCGGGCTTGCTTTACCTTGCCGCGGCCTTTTTCAAGCAGGTCTACGGGTGTGTCATCCGTAAAAATCACGGGACGGGCCAGGATGTCGGCACGAAAGGCGTGATAGAGCGGCTCACAAGCCAATATCGGCTCGATCGCCCAGGCGTTCAACGTTGATTCGGCCACCTCGATGCCCTCGCGAAGGAAGATCCCCCGTTGCCGATACAGGGGGAGATGGTCCACATATTTTTTTACCGCCACCATGGCCAGAACGCTGGTATCGGCCTTGCACTTCTCGATCGGGCAATCCGGCATGGGTTGCACGTAGACACCGGCCGACTCGCTCTGCCGGTCCGGATGCACGTAGACGGGACGAATGAACCGCCGCGCAAACCACGAGCCCGGCCTCCATGCCAGTTTCTCGGAGATTTCGTCGCGAAGCTTCACCAGGGGCTCGCCCGTCTGGGGATCGCGCTTGCGTTCCTCGGGGAGGTCCAGCACTTCGTCCACCCGCTCGACATGGTCGGGGATCTTCAGCCGCCCGTGGGGCCGTGCCTTGCGCCGCAAGGTTGCCTTGACCGGAACCATCGGCGGCTCTTCGACGGGCGCCGCGCTTTCGCCCTGCTTCATGACGTCATCCAGAAACAGTTGGTCGGGATGATACTTCTCGCTGCGCGGCCCATACATCCGCCGCTTCTCCAGCGCAAGCTGCTGGCGCAACTCCTCCACCGTCCGGCCGAGCACTTCGAGCTGGCGAGCCAGATCCGCGATCTGCTCGTCCTTGTGCTTCAACTCGGCGATGGCCTGCTCCAGCATCACGGCTTAGCGGCCCCCTTCGTTAGCGCCGCCGTCCACGACCTTCAGCGACCGGCGCACGCCCTGCGTCCGGCGCTTGTCGCCAACGTGGTTGCGGATGATCTGCTCGTTGATCTTGGACAGTTCCTTGAGCACCCGCTTGATCCGCTTGTGTTCAAGGTTCCATTCGCGGACCTGGTCCCACATCTCCTTGGGCACGTAGAGCGCCACGCTGCGGCCCGCGACCTTCTTGCACAGGATCATGGCCTGATGTTCGGCAGCGCCTTGGGCGCACGGGCAGGTGGGGCTACCGCACTTGCGCGGGACCATGGCGATCGATCCCTCGATCAGCGGACCGGCCTGCTTGAGTTGGCGCACGAGCACGGCTTGTTGCGCTTCCAGTTCCTGAGTGGAGGTTGTCTTCATGCAATGAACTATAGTGTAATAGTTCATATAAGGCAACTAAATAATGCGTTTTTATTGTTTTTATTTTTAAGCCGTCCGGCTCACGGGCTCGCCCACCCGGTAGCGACGTTCCACCTTCAGCGGCGTAATGCCCTCCAGCAGCATCGCCAGTTCCGCGCTACTCAGTTCCACCGCCGCCCCCTCCCGGTCTGAGGGCATCCGGAATGTCCCTTGCTCCAAGCGCTTGTACCACAGTGCCAGACCGCCGGAATCCCAATACAGGATCTTCACCCGATCCCGCCGCTGGTTGAGGAAAATGAACAACGCGCCGGAAAACAGGCTCTCGGAGAAATGGGAATCCACCATCCCCGAGAGCCCCTCGAAGCCTTTGCGCATATCGGCCCGTCCGCGAAACAGAAACATCCGCGTGCCGCCCGTGACCGGAATCATGCCCCGGCGGTCTCGGCGGCGACCGGCTGGTCTGGCTTGCCCAGGCAAGCCAAGGCCTCCCGCAGGGTCTCGCGGTCGAACCCGCGTTGGAGCACGATGCTGATCCGGTTGTCAATCCGGATGCTGATGCCGGTGGCGGAAACCTCGGCCGGACGTACCAACTCGATGAATCCCGGCTGCTCGTCCGATCCCCCGTCCCTCAGTCGGATCTGCCGACGCCAGGCATGAAACAAGCCTTCCTTTAATCCCTTCTGTCGGCAGAACGCCCGCACGCTCAGTCCGCTGACTTCTGCCTCCGTAATCGCACCCCGCCAAAACTGTTCCTTCTCAGGATCCCGCTTCATCAAAACCTCCCGACGGTCTCACGCAAGGTTCATCCTTGCGCATGTTGGCAGGAGTATCGCACGGCCAATGCGTCGGGGCTAGGCGGGTTCACAGGGGGTTTAC